>CAMFER010000010.1 GCA_945949485.1 uncultured Clostridium sp.
ATATATTTTTCTGCTTTTGGAATTAGTTTTAATTTATTTTCTTGTTCTTGTTTATAAACCATATTCTTCTTTTTTCCTTTTTATCTTTTTCTTTTTTAATTTCTTTTCTTCTTCTTTCTTTTGTATCTCCATTTCTTTTCTTTGTAATTCTACCATTGCCCTTAAATATATATCTTCTTTTTTGTAATATTTACAACTATGTTTACAAATATAGCAGTTTAATCTTTCGTTTATTTCTCCATTTTTCTTTTTTCCTTCATTTATTAAAATCTTTTTTAATTCTATTTTTTCTCTATTAAAGTTATATACTATGAAAGAATAATCTTTTTCTTTTAATATATTTGTATATTTTTCTAGTGCTTGCAAAGTAAATCCTACCTTACACAATTCTTCCTTAAAACAACTTACTTTTAATCCTAATTCTTTATTTAAAAATACTGCATCTCTCCCTACTGCAATATAGAAATTACCTGCATTGCATAATACTATTTTTCCTTTATTTTCTTCTTGTAACATTTCTAACATTTGACTAAAACTCATATATATCCACTCCCTTTTTATTTAGTGGCACTTTTTTTAGAAGAAAAAAAGACGCCACGCTAGTGGCGCCACGTTAGTGGAAATTTTCTTACATCTTCCAAATACGTTTTAAAAAACATATTTGGTAAATGTTTGAAAATTTCCATATTAACGTATCTTCGATTCGTTAATAGCTTTTTGTTTAATATTAACTTTTAAAACAACTTTTCTACATGTTTAAATTTTAGTTTTCACAGCACTCAGTCCTACAAAATATAAAGTGTGGGGCGAAAAGTAACGCGGCTGCTGGCAGCGTCATTATTACTGTAACGAATGCTAGCTCTATCGCTGCTGGACTCGCGGTAAGTGCCGCCTCTATCCACAAAAGAATGGCTCGTATTGTTTTTTTCTGCTACATATTCAAAACAATTTGATTCTAAGTCATATATATTTTGTACTTTATCATAATCATTTAAACCTGATTTAGTTACACCTGTATTATTATGTCTATTTTCATCATATACTCTTACATCAAATAAGTTCCCTTTTGCATCATTTTTTTGATCTACAAAATGCATTACCATATCCCATTGTATACCTGAACACATTGCACTTCTTACATTTTGATTTGTATTATCATACATTGTTTTGGCTATTCTTTTAAACTCAGTTTGTGTTTCTTCATCATACACTGTTGCATTTTGTTTAGTTTCTACCTTTCCTCCATTTTCTCCTGCTTCATATCTTCCTATATAAAATCCATTATATTTCATTACTGCATTTCTTTCTGCATTTTCACTATTTTCTGCACTATCTGTTTCTGGTTTTATTCCTTCTGGCAAATATCCTGTATCTGATATTGTCCCTTCTAGAGTTGTTTCTAATGGTTTGCCATAAAAACTTGGATATGTTAAATCTCTTTCGTATTCTCCTTCTTTTACTGGTATCCATACAAATTGGTTATATGTTGCTCGTATATTATCAATATCACTTTCCCAATCTACTTCTGTTCCTTTTGGTATGTCATATATTACTAATCCTGTTGATATTTTTTGCTCTTCTGATATTCCTGATACTGTAAATCCTGCTGGTACTGTCGCTGTATCGGCTCCATCACTGTAATTATTTTTTTCAGTCTTTTCTACTATTACTCCAGGTTGCACTTTTCCTGTTCCAGTGTCTGTTTTAGTATATAAATCTGAATATGGTATTTCATGATCTCCTTTTGCTGTTATAAAGCTTGTATCTTTTGCTTCTTTTACATAGTCTTTTCCTGTTAATATTCCTTTTATTATACTATCACTTAATGTACTGTCTTTTCCTTTTTCCATTTTATCACTTTGCCATGCTGCTATATCTAATTTTGCTTGTTCTTTTGCATCTGCTATTTCTGTTTGTGTTTTTGCTGTATTTGCTTGCGAAAGTATTCCATTTTTCCCTGTTAACATCGCAATTGAAACTCCTGCTAATATTAATAATACAATTATTGTTATTACTAATGCTATTAATGTTATTCCTTTCATATCCTTTTTAATTTTTGATAACATTATCTTTTCCTCCTTCTTTTGTTTTTTCAGTCTTTTATTTTTGGCTTTTCTTTGTTATTTTTTTCTTTATGTTTTTATATTTTTATTTAAAATTTTATTTTGTCTTATTTTTTCTTTGTTTTATTTTCTATTTATATTTTTTAATTATTCCCATTCTTGTAAATAGTATTCTTAGTACTCTTTACTTTTATTAGGATATGAATTTTTCAATGTACTTTTTTCTATTCACAAAAATAGACCTAATTATATAGCTATATTTTATATAACTTATATAATTAAGTCAATAGTTTTTATTTTACATTTGTGTTACATTTTATTTAGGTATTAATTCTTAAATTTTGCATTTTATTTTAATTAATTATCTCTATTTAATTCTAAAACAATCTCTTCTCCTGTATTTGTAAACATATGAACTTTTATTGGATTAGTAGCATCATATTTAGTCAAATTAAATGAATACTCCAATTTTAAGCATTCCTGTCAACTGCTTGCTTATGCTGGATTAGACCCATCTGTTATCCAATCTGGTAACTTTCAAGCAAGGTCTACTAAAATGTCTAAACGTGGTTCTGGAATGCTAAGATATTCACTTGTTTACTCTGTTCATAATGTTGTAAAGAACAATAATACTTTTAGGGAATACTATGAACTTAAACGTTCTCAAGGGAAATCTCATTATTGTGCTTTAGGACATGTTGCTCATAAATTAGTTCGTGTCATATTTAAAATGTTAAAAGATAATGTTGCTTTTAACTTAGATTAACTAAATATTTATTTTTCAATGTGTTCAGCCGTTTTTTTATTGCCTAAAAACGGTTATTAAAGTTGACCTTTTTTATATGAAAAAATTTTTTTGAAATTTTTCATTTTTCTATTGACTTCTCATAGTTGGTCTCCTTTACATTATAATCTATTAATTTTATACTATCTATAAGTACATTCTATTTTTTCTTTAAATCTTTAGAATAATAGAACATATCAGTACATATTAAGTTTCCTTCTTTTATTTCTTCCTCATCATAATTATCTGTAAAGAAATTCTTTATTGTTTTTTCATATTTATCAAAACCTTGTTTTACATAGAATGGAATACAATTCTCTGTTGTCCCTACTATCATTTTTTCATATTTAGTCTTATAATTATCTACTAAATATTTTATCATCTTCTTAGCAAATCCTTTTCCTCTATATTCTTCTTTTGTTGCTATATTTTTAAGTTCAATTGTTTTGTTGTCAATTACTGTAACCACAGCAATACATACTATATTCTCTTTATATGTCAATACAAATAACTCTCCATCAGTTAGATACTTATCAATCATTTCTTTACTTGGATCTGCTTCGAGTAATAAGTCTAAATATTGCTCTTTATCTTCTCTTTCTTTTCTTATATTTACTAAATGTTCTACTGGTAAAAATTCAAATTCTTCTGGTAAATTTGTTTTTCCACCCTCTTTGCTTAAATATCTAGATTTTTCGGAATAAATATCATAAACCCACAAAAATAGTTCATTTTTTCTATATATAATATAATTTTTTATAAGATTAATATGTGACTTCTATTTTATTTCAATCTTTTTATATCTTCACCCATTATCTCTAAATAATCTTTCTCTGCTTGTGTTAAATGTGATTTCATATATTTGTCGTATTCTCTATGTGCTTTCTCTAATGCTTTTTCATGTGATATTGTTCCTGCTCCTTCTAAAATATCTTTATGAGTCATTGTTAAAAATCCATCTAATTCTTTAATCCAATCTTTCATTGTCATAGCATGCATATTTAATGCATTAATTTCTGCAACATCTAAATATGCTGAAACCATTCTATTTAGCATATCTAGTTCTTTTTCTGATAAATAATTTTTTGCAATTTCAGTTTCTGATTTTGTTGGAATATTTCCTTTAAAATTAGTTAGACCTATATTTTCTTTTTCACTATCTACTCTATTAAATATTACTTCTGCCGCTGTATTTCCATGAACTGCATAGTGCATTTTATTTTGAACCGTCTTAAAAAATTCTTTTGTTTTTTCATCTTTTGCATCATAGTCAACGCTTGTAGCATAAATGTCTAAAATTTTTCTCCAAAAGACTTTTTCTGATGAACGAATATCTCTAATCTTTTCTAATACTTCTTCAAAATATATTCCTCCACCATTATTTTTGAATCTATCTACATTTAGATTATACCCTTTAATTAGATATTCTTTTATTAATTTATTTGCCCATATTCTAAATTGAGTACCACGAACTGATTTTACACGATATCCTACTGATATAATTAAATCTAAATTATAAAATTTTGTTTTATATTTTTTTCCGTCTTTGGCAGTTAGTAAGGATTCCTTACTAACTGAATTTTCTTGTAGTTCTCCCTCTTCAAAAATATTCTTTATATGCATAGTTATATTATTTCTTGTTGTATCAAATAATTCAGCCATTGAATTTTGAGTAAGCCACACATTTTCATCTTCTAATCTTACTTCAATTTCAACTTGGCCATCATCTGTTGTATAAATAATAAATTCATTATTATTCTCTATTAATTCATTACTCAAAGCAAGTTCATCTCCTTTAAAATAATAACTTGACTATCTAATTTTTGTCAAGTAATTTTTTATAAATTTATTATATTATTTTTTTGTATGGCAAACAAGCGAAAACGATATATTTTTTAAAAAATTGTATCTTTTTCACTTCTTTTATGATAAAATTCAATTATGATTAGTTTTCTAAGAATTGTTTATTATTTTTGCACATAGAATATAACATTCTTAGAATTTTTGTAGAACAAGCAGTTAGGCTTTCGTAATAATGTTTGCCTTCTGCTTTTTTATTTTGGTAATAAATATATACTGGATGTTCTGGATAATTTGAAGCACCTAGTTTTACTACCATTTGGCTACAATTAAATAATATATATCGTGCATATTTGTTTCCTCTTTTTGATATTGCTCCTTTCACATTTATACTTTTCCCAGATTGCTTTATTGTCGGATCAAGTCCACAAAATGCTATTATTTCTTTTGGACTATCAAACCTTGTTATATCTCCTAATTCTCCAAGTATCTCTGCTGTTAGTATTTCTCCAATTCCATAAAATGAATTTATTATTTTAAAATATGGCGATTGCTTTGCTGTCTCTATCATTTTTTCTCTTAATTCATTTATGATATTGTTATTATTCTGTACTATTTTAGCCATATATGAAAGATTTTGTACATCTTCATGTTTTTTATCAACTCCAGGATAAGAATTGATTGAAGCTGTCTTTATTGTTGTAGCTAGCTTTTTATAAAAGTTTAAATTTCTTCCATTAGTCTTGTATAAATTATTATACAGTGCATCAATTCGCTTCTCTTTTACTATCTCTGCATGTGGAAATTCTTTAATAAAGTTTAATGCTGTATCATCATAAATTCTTGTTGATTTAAAGATTTTCTCTAGCTCTGGAAAACATATATTTATTAATCTTTTATATCTATTTTTACAACTTACATTGTTTTGTAATAGATAAAAATATTGTCTTGTCATTGCTTTTAAATTAGCATATAAATCCTTTTTAGATAAATCGTGATATTCTACTTCATTTACAAAAAACAACTTTGCTAATCTATAACAATCCTTTTTATCCGTTTTAGTTTTTCTAATAGTATCATAATTGTTTTTAGTAGTTAAACTATTAATAACTAAGGTGTTAAATCCATTTTCTTTAAAATATCTTTCTACTGGTAAATGATATGTACCTGTTGATTCCATAAATACTGTTAGATTTTGTGGATTAATTTCTTTTATTTCTTCTTTTACTTTTTCAAAATCCTCTAAATTATGATTTATTTCTTTCGTATCAATAAATATCTCTCCATCACTATTCATAAGCATTATCATACTTTTATTTTTAGCAACATCTACACTTAATACTGTTTTCAAAATTATTCACCTACTTTCTTTTTGAACTTAAGTCTTTTACCTCTACTATTATTTCATCATGCTTGTTATATAGAGTCTATTGCCCTCACTATCTAAAACTAAATTAATAATAGGAATAAAAGTTGAACCGTCAAGTTGTTAGATTCAAAGACCTCTGTAATTTGATGTTCTAACTTAAATTCTTTGTAAATAATTTTACAACCAAAAAAATTAGATGTAAACTCATTTATTTACATCTAACAGTATACATGTAATTTTATAGTTAGATATTATATATAAATCCAACTTCATAATAGTTTTTTCCTTCTATTTCAAATGATCTTTCTCCAATAATTTTTCCACCCATTTTTGTATAAAACTTTTTTGATGGCTCGTTATCTTTCAAGCACCATAATATCATTTTAGTTTTGTTTCTGCTTTTAAATTCTTCCGTAACATATTGAAATAACTTTGTTCCTATTCCTTTATACTTTAAACTTGGCTTAACATATAATGCTAATAACTCACAATCTATATTAGATATGTCTTGTGTGAATTTATTACTATCAATATATCTACAAAATCCAACAATTTCATTATTTAATTCTGCAACTATGAATCCATTTTCTTTATAATCTTTTTTTCTTTTTTCTATTCTCTCATCTCTATTCATTGAACTTAAAGTACTGTCATCAATAATTCCTTTATATGCTATTTGCCACCCACTTATTTGAATGTCAACAACACTAGGTATATCTTTTTCTTCAATATTTCTAATTATAACATTTTCCATAATCTCACCTACAACTTACTAGTTATCTTTTTTAAATCTTTCGAATAATAATACATATCTGCACAATGTAAATCTCCATCCCATATTTCTTCATCATAATTATCCACAAAGAAATTTTTTATTGTCTTTTCATATTTATCAAAACCTTGCTTAACATAGAATGGAATATTGTTCTCTGTTGTTCCAACTAACATCTTTTTATATTTTTGTTTATAATTATCTGCTAAATATTTTAGCATTTTCTTTCCATAACCATTTCCTCTAAATTCTTTTTTAGTTGCTATATTTTTTAATTCTACTGTATCTTCATCTATTTTTGTGACTACTGCAATACATGCTACATCATCTTTATATGTTAATACAAATAATTCTCCATTTTTTAAATAATTATTTATCATATCTTTACTTGGATCTGCTTCAAGTAATAAATCCATATACTGCTCTTTATTTTCTTTTTCTTTCTTTATAGCAATACTTCTCTTTACTGGAAGAAACTCAAATCCCTCTGGTAATACTGGCTTTTCATTTGTGTGGGCTAGCATGCTTTGTTCTTCGGAGAATATGCAACCGGCAGTATTTTTGGATGTATAACCCTAATTCTCTAGCTTTTGCTTGTCCTTTTCTAAATCCTACTCTAAAATCTCTATATAAAAATTTTATTCCATATTTTTCTGCCATTCTATTTGCTATTTCAATAATTGCATCATGATTTTGGTATGGACTTACTAAAAGTGTAGTAGAAAAAGCATCATAACCATTTTCTTTTGCATATTTAGCTGTTTGTTCTAAACGAACTGGATAACAATAATCTTTGCATCTAGTATTTAAATTATTAACTACATTTTTGCAAAAATCTTCTAATCCATAATTTTCTTCAAAAATTGCTTTTACTCCAATACTTTTAGTATATTCTTCTAAGCAATCCCTTCTTGCTTTATATTCCGTGTATGGATGAATATTAGGATTAAACCAATATACTGTTGGCTCTATTCCTTCTTCTCTTAATTCATCTATACAATATACACTACAAGGTGCACAACAAGTATGTAATAATAGTTTCATTTTTCCTCCTATTTCGTTCCTTCTAATACAAGATAATTTTCAAAATTTGTTACTTTAAAATCTTTAATCTCATAATTATCTATATCTTCTGTTTTTATTAAATAAACATTCTTCTTATCATTTTCTATTATTTCTATATCTTCAAATATATATTTTCCAAATGACTCTACTTGTCTAAATTCAACATCTGTATTTTGATACTTAACTGTATTTACAAAATCATTTGTATTATATTTAGTGTAAAATAACACATAAATATATGGCTCTTTAATTTTATTTGTAATATATATTTCTTTGTCTTCTAATGAGTTTATATATTCTATTGGCTCTTTTAATCCTTTTTCAAAAGTACTATAATTTCCTGAATCTTCATATATATATGTGTGTAAATATAATCCAAAAAAAATTGTATATATAACCAATAATATTATAGATAACCATTTTGTATTTTCCACAACTTCATATATTCCTAAAACTGTATAAAATATTATTGGGAACATCAAAATATTTAATCTGTTTATATTTGGTTCACATATAAATGATAGTAAAATTGAAACAATTCCCCATATTCCGAAAACAAATCCACATTTTATACTTTTGGAATTTTTAATTGCATAATATATCCCTATTAGTGTAAATATTGTTGAAAATATATAAATGGTACCATAAGGGTAAATTGCATTCCATTCTAAACCATCTACCTGTTTTATTAATATATTAATAGTTCCAATAAAATTATTAAAAGTTTTAATAAGAAAGTCAGAACTAAATATTGAAGTTATTTCTTCATATCTATTTACAGTCATTCTTGGAATAGTCATAAATGGTAATTCTATTTGTGGTAAATTAAAAGTATTAATTATTACAAATATTATTATTGGTAAAGATATTATTCCTACTATTCCAATACTAATAATTGCTTGCTTTATTGTTATCTCTTTTCTTTTTAGCAATATTATTTGTATTGGTATTAAAAATAATGGTAGAAAAAAGTATGATGTACCATATGTATAGGCTGTAAGTCCAAAAACACAATATGCAAAATAATAAAATATTTTATTTTTATCTTGAAGTCCTTTTATCAATAAAAATATTGCTAATAACACCATGTCTGGAAACAAATTTGATTCCAGTGCCCATCTAGATTTTGCAATATGCCATGGACATATACATAAGAAAAATAAACCTATTAATGCAATTTTTTTATTAGAAATCCTTTTTAGTAACAAATAAAATATTATTAATGATACTGAGCTAATTATTGCCATAGGGAGTCTAATTGATAATAGATTTAATCCCATTAATGCTATAAATGGTATCATAAAATATGAAAGCAAAGCATTTTGTCCACTTCCCCATGCTACTAAAAATACTGGCAATTTATTATTATTTCTATCTATTCCATAATTTAATATAGAAAAAGCTTCATATCCTGCTGATGCTTCATCTACATTTAAAGCATTAGGTATTTTATCAATCCCTAATACTCTTACAAGTATCCCTATGCATAAAAGTAATGTTACTAATATAATTATTATTTTATCTTTATATTTTTTTATAAGATACAAATCCATTTTTTCTTCTAAACTTAATGTTTATTTACTCTTCCATATAATCATATCCTAAATGTTTATATGCAGGTGGTAATACTTTTCTTCCTCTTAAAGTTCTTGCAATAAATCCAATCTGTATTAAATATGGTTCATATACATCTTCAATTGTATCTATTTCTTCTCCCACAGTTGCTGCTAATGCTTCTATTCCAACTGGTCTTCCTCCATATTGTACAATCATTGTATCTAATAATTTTCTGTCTATTTCATCTAATCCTAATTCGTCTATTTCTAATTTATTTAATGCAAGTTTAGTTATTTTTAATGTAATATTTCCATCACCTAAAACAATAGCATAATCTCTTACTCTTTTTAATAATCTATTAGCAATTCTAGGTGTACCTCTTGATCTTCTTGCAATTTCTCTTGCTGCTTCATCTTCTATATTTACCTCTAAAATATTACTTGACCTCTTAACAATCTTAGTTAAGTCTTCTTCGTTGTATAATTCTAATCTATGTACTATACCAAATCTATCTCTTAATGGTGTAGTAAGTGAACCTGCTTTAGTTGTAGCTCCTATTAGAGTGAATTTTGGTAAATCCAAACGTATTGATCTTGCACTTGGCCCTTTTCCTATAATAATATCTAATGTATAATCTTCTAAAGCTGGATACAAAATTTCTTCAACACTCTTGCTCAATCTATGAATCTCATCTATAAATAAGACATCAAATTCAGATAGATTTGTTAAAAGTGCTGCTAAATCTCCTGGTTTTTCTATTGCAGGTCCTGATGTTATTTTAATATTTGAATTCATCTCATTTGATATAATATTTGACAATGTTGTTTTTCCAAGTCCTGGAGGTCCATATAAAAGAACATGGTCTAATGGCTCTCCTCTTTTCTTTGCCGCTTCTATATATATTTTCATATTTTCTTTTACTTTTTCTTGTCCAATATATTCATCTAAAGTTTTTGGTCTTAAAGAATTTTCTAATCTCTCTTCTCTTGCATCTTCTAACTCAGGACTTATCACTCTCTCTTCTTCCATCTTTTACATCCTTTCATTTATTTATCTATATTATCTATAAAATCTTCAATAATACTTAACATTTTCATGTTATTGTGTATAAAATCATTTGGATTAAATTCAGGTATTCTTTTTATCGCATTTTCTAATTCTTCTACACCATTTAAACCAATAATATATCCTTTTCTATTAAAAGTATCTACTATTTCTTTTTGGTGGTCATTTACATGTTCTCCATATTCATGTAAACGAGGTACCGCAATTACTTTTTTACCTTCTTTTATAGATGAAATTATAGAACCCACTCCTCCATGTGTTATTATTATATCTGCTTTTCTTTGATATTCTTCTAGTTGTTCTTTTGGAATAAGAGTAAATATCTTCATATTTTTTGATTCAAACTTTGTATACCCAGCTTGAACTATTACTTTATCTTTTATTATTCCGTTTTTTATTAATTTATCAATTTCTTCTAACAATCTGTGAAAACTATTATTTTGAGTTCCTAATAATACCAATATCATTAATAAATCGAACCTCCATATACACTTTTTGGATATAATTTTAACATATCTTCCCATTGTACTATAAATAAATCAGCTATAGGATATATCAATCTGCCAGTAGCTGTTTTTTTATTTGAATTTGCAAATGTTTCTATATATATAATTTTACTACCAAATATTTTTCCTAAAATACACATTGGCCCTGCAGTATGAGTTCCTGTTGTTATTATTACTTTAGGTCTTAATTTAAAATAATAATATACAGTTTTTATACATACAAATAAGTATTTGAAAATATATGAAAATATTTTTGATCTTGTCCCATATGGTAAAAAATGAATTTTCTTTCCATATATTTGTTTTAAATATTCATTAGTTTTATCTTTTTCTGTTATTATATTATAATCATATTTTTCAAATAAAGGAGAAAGTTGTAATAACTCACTTAAATGTCCTCCTGTACTTGAAATAAAAAGTACTTTCTTTTTCATATTTCCAACTCTTTTCCATAAGTTTTTCTTCGTATATTATATATTTTTTTTAGTCATATGTCTAGCTTTATACAATATTTTAAACACAAAAATACCAAAAGTTTTTTTGTAACTTTTGGTATCTTATTTTTATTATATTCTTATGCTCTTGGATGAGCTTTTCTATATATACTTTTTAAATTCTCATCTTGGAATTGCATATATACTTGTGTTGAAGATATATCTGAATGTCCTAGCATTGTTTGTATTGCTTTTAAATCTGCTCCATTTTGCAAAAGATGTGTCGCAAATGAATGTCTTAAAACATGTGGTGTTATATCTTTAGTTATATGAGCTTGTTCTTTATAATATTTTATTATTTTCCAAAATCCTTGTCTTGTTAAACGTGTTCCATTAACATTTACAAATAATGCTTTTTCATCTTCATTTTTTATCATTATATCTCTTGCATCATTTATATATTCTTTTAATGCTCTTAATGACATTGTTCCTAAAGGTATATTTCTTTGTCTATCTGGATGTCTACATGTTACCATACCTGTTTTTAGGTTAACATCATCTATATCTAAAGAAATAATTTCAGTAACTTTCATTCCTGTTGCATAAGCAAACTCTAGCATTGCTTTATCTCTTATTCCTTTTAAATCAATATCTTTTGGTTGATTTAATAATAACTCTACTTCTTTTGAAGTAAGTACACTTGGTACTCTTTTTTCTATTTTTGGTGATTGTATATGTGCTGTTGGGTCTACTTTTATTTTTTTATTTCTTAATACAAATTGATAAAAAGATCTTATTGATGCTATACATCTAGAAATACTTGATGCCTTTTTACCATCTTCTTGTAATTCTCTTATATAATCTTTTATATCATCTTCTTTTACTCTATTATAGTGTAGTTCGCAAGCTTCTAAATATCTTTTAAACTGTTTTAAATCTCTTTTGTATGATTGTAATGTATTTTCTGATAATTTCTTATCTTCTTCTAAAAACTTGAAAAAAAATTTTAATTGTCTTTCCATTTATTTCCCCTACCTCTATATTAAAAATAATTCATTTACATAAACTATATATGTTATATCAAACTATTTTTAAATTGTAAATACATTTTTACAAATATTTTTTTATTTTTTAAAAATATTTAATTAAGCCTTTTAATGCATTAGTAGAAATAAACACTTCTGTTAAAGATGAAATTATTAACAATATTAGCATTAATATTGAAAAAAGTGTGTGCCTAATAAATTCTAACTTAATATTCTCTTTTCTATTATCTTTTACTATAGATTTATATAATTTAAACCCACTAACAGCTAGTGCTAAAATTGCAGGTATTGCTAATAAATTTTGAGCAACTAAGCTTAATAATATGAAACTAATTCCTTTTGATAATCCCATCATTGCGATACATGCTGAAATTGTATATCCTAGGCAAAAACCTCTATATAAAACCAATCCAAATACAATTGGTATTCCAATAACTGTTGTTCCAAAAAACCAAATAGATATTGTTAAAATTAGATTTTGGAATATACTATTCTTTAATAAATCAACATATTGCAGACTAGATGTGTTTTTCATCTTATCTATAAATCCACTTAAGTAAGAGGTAATTTCTGTTAATGTTTCTTCATTAGAATTATTAATAAAAAATACTCCTAAAAATATTCCTATTATAAATATAATAAATACTATTATATATTCTTTTGAATTATTAATAATGTGTTCTTTTATTGTATTTTTAATTTTTATTCCTTTGTCTCTCATAGAAAAAAACTCCTTATCTTTATACATAATGTCTATTCGATAAAGAGATTTTTTAGAACCTTTATTTTTTCACACTTACTTTTCCGTATACTCCTCCACCACCAGAGTGTACTTCCATTTTTCCTTCTCTTGCATTAACTATGTTATTTGCTATTTTTTCTCCAACAACAGCTTCTATATCATCTTTAGATAACTTATGTAAAATATTCATTTCTGTTTCAAATGTATCTAATAATTTAGTAATTGTTTTCCCACCAACTCCTGGAATAAATCCTAAAGGTACTTGGTATATATATGGTGGTCTATTTTCTGGACTTTTTGTTTCATTTTTATCTTTTATTAATTCTATTCTATCAAAAACTCCAAATGTAACATTTTTTCCGCCACATTTTGGACAAAACTCTACTGGTTCTTTAGTTTCTATAGATTCTTCACAATCATCACAATATGTTCTGTGATATTTTCCTAGTTTTGGATCTAGTCCATAATTTGCAAGTACTTTTCTTCCATCTTCATTTTTTAATGCTTTTACTATTTCTTTAAAAGAAATATCTTCTACTTGCATCTTATTATATTCTCTTGCAATTTTAGGTAGAGAATGTGCATCAGAATTTGTTAGAAATGTTCTTGTTTCTAGTTCTTTTATCATATCTGCCAAATATGTATCTGAACTAAGACCTAATTCTATTGCAAAAATCTTATTAAATTTTTCTTTAAAAACATTTTCTAATCTATCAGTACAATTACCATAATAGCTTTTATGAGGTGTAAATACATGCGCTGGAACTAATATTCCGTTATATTTTTCTACTATGTCTATTAATTCATAACCTGATAGATCTGTTCTTTGTGTACTTAATGTAATGTTTTTTAAATGATGACTTAATTCATTAGAAAAAGCTTTTATGTCTTTCAAATGTGGGAAATAGCATAAATTATGTGCTGCTCCTGATTTTCCATTTCTACCTTTTTCTGATGTCTCTACTTCACTTCCAAGTATTATACATACTTTATCTTTATATATTATTCCACCATCTTCTAATTCATAAGCATCTCCTGATTTTAAGAATTTCTCTATATCTTCTATTACATAAGGTGAAGCACAATCAATAATTCCAACTACGTTTATTCCTTTTCTTTTTTCGCACTCTACTGCAATGTTTGCAAAATTTAATGATTTTGCTGCAGTTATTTTTATAGGTTTTCCACTTTCACTTCTTCCTATGTGAACATGTAAATCTGCAAATATTTCGTACATTTAATTTTCCCCCTTAAAAAAAGAGCGAATATGTTTCGCTCTAAATTTTATCTTCCTCTTTCAAAATACCTTTTTCGAGCATATTACTCATTATTTTCTTTGTTGTTTCTTCGCTAAATAATGGTCTATTAGGATTATCTAGTTTGCAAAACATTCCTTCTGCCATATTTTCAGTATACTTTTCTATCAGTTTATCAACTTTTGGTTCATAGTCTGATATAACTTTCTCAATAAATTTTGTTAGTTCTTCTGTTTCGTTATATATCTTAACCAATCTTCTTAAAGCTGTCATATTTACTAAATCATTCATTTCTATTTTCTCTAAGAAATTAACAAATTCTATAAAAGTTTCCAAATATCTATTATATACATCTTTTAAATTTCTATGTTCTAAAAGTACTACTGCCTCATCTGGTTTAAATCCAATCCTTTCTGGTCTATCTAGAAGCATTCCTCCAAATTGATCTACCAATTCTAGGATATCACTTTCTCTTTCTCTTGGATTACTATTACTATATCTATTTATTTCTTCACAAATTTTACAAAATTTCTTACCAAATCCTAGATTACTTAGATATTCAGCCCCTTCTTTAGCATAAGTATGTACTTTTTCTAAATCCTGAGCATTGTCTATTTTTTTACAATTACATAATAGGCTAGCTGTTAATATTAAATTCCTATCTACATTTATTTTTGAATAATTTAAAAATAATCTTAAAATTTCAGTTTTAAATATTACAGACTTATCAAAAAAGATTTTTCTTTTTTTGGATAAATAATATCCTATCTCCATCTTTGATGACAATTCTTGCTCATTTAAAATATATTCTGCAAAAGTTTCCATTTGTTTCCTCCTTTTAAGTTATTATGTAATAACCTAAATCTTTGTCATTTTTACTTTTGTAAAAAAAAATATTTTCATACAATTTTATTATAATAAAACTTTAATTAGTTTTCAATATTTTTTGCAGATGTAATATAAATGTAATATTAATAGTATTACAATTTTTTGATTGCTTCTCTTGCTAATTCATCACATCTATTATTGTATTCATTATCACTATGACCTTTAACTTTTATAAACTCTACATTGTGGATTTTAGTAAGTTCATATAATTCTTGCCATATTTCTTTATTTTTTACAGGTTCTTTGCCTGAAGTTCTCCAGTTATTTTTAACCCAATTATATATCCAACCTTGTTTAAATCCGTTTACAACATATGCACTGTCGCTATATAGTTCTACTTCACATGGATATTTAAGCATTTTTAGCCCTTCAATTACAGCTGTTAATTCCATAACATTATTAGTAGTATCTTTTTTTCCACCTGATATTTCCTTTTTATTCCCTTGATACATTAAAATAGTCCCCCATCCACCGAGGTCCTGGATTTCCTGAACAAGCTCCATCTGTATATATAACTACTTTATCCATATTCATTCTCCTTCATTGTTTTTTCTCTTAATTTATGATAACATTATATCAGTTAATTAGTTTATTTACAAGAAAGGAAAAAATATATATGGAAAAAGTTTTAGGAATAGTTGCAGAATACAATCCTTTTCATAATGGTCATTTATATCACTTGCAAGAATCAAAAAAAATTACTAATTCAGATTATACAATAGCAGTTATATCACGGAAATTTTACCCAAAGAGGAAATACCTCTATTGTAGATAAATGGGAAAAATCTAATATGGCTATAAAAAATGGTGTTGATTTAGTTATAGAATTACCACTAGTTTATTCTATTTCTAGTGCTGAAAATTTTTCTGATGGTGCTATCAAAATTTTAAATTCTTTAAATATAGTAGATTATCTATCTTTTGGAGCAGAAACTAACAATATCACTTTATTAGATAAAATTGCTACAATACTGCATAATGAACCTAAAGAATATAAAGAGCTTTTATCCAAAAATTTGGACTTAGGTCTTTCTTTTCCTAAAGCTAGAGAAATTTCTTTAATTTCATATTTAGATAATAATAACAATGAAAAAGAAATATTAAATGCAATATCAAAACCAAATAACATTTTAGGGATTGAATATCTTAAGGCTTTAAGGAAATATAAAAGTAATATTTCACCTATTTGTATAAGCCGATTTAAAGCTGGCTATAACGATTTAGATGTACAAGATAATATTGCTAGTGCTTCTAGTATTAGAAAAATAATATTAGAAAATAATTTTAATGAACTTAAAAACTTAATGCCAAATGTTAGTTATGATATTTTAATCAAAAATATAGAAAATAAAAACTATGTTAAAGATATTAGTATATTTGAAAAACAAATTATTTATAACTTAAGAAAAATGTCACTAGAAGAAATATCTAATCTTCCAGATGTTTCTGAAGGATTAGAACATTCAATTAAAACTGCTGCTATTTCTTCAAATAATTTAAACGATTTAATAAATAGTATTAAATCTAAAAGATATACATTATCAAGAATTAATAGGATTTTACTATATTCACTTTTAAATATCTCTAAAGATGATATTAATCTTTCTAAAGAAATTACTCCATATATTCGAGTTCTTGCTTTTAATGATAATGGTAAAAAATTATTATCATCAATTTCTAAGGCAAATCCTAATATTAATATAGTAACTTCTGTAAATAAATTTATGGATAATTGTACTGATAATAAATTGAAATATTTACTTGAAAAAGATATTTTTGCTACTAATGTTTATTCTCTTTATTTAAATAACATGAAAGGTAATCTGGATTATATAAAAAGATTAAAACTGGACTAAAGAAGCTTCTTTTCTTCTAGTATATTTTTTATAATCAAAACTTTAATTAATAGTTTTGATTATAAATTTAAGATATGTAAATTACATAGTCTTATTTAGGATTATTGAGTTTTTGTTTCTAGTTCTTTTAATCTTTCTATTAATTTTTCAAATTTTTTTGCATACATTTTAAGAGGATTAATATATATAATTATTTTTTCACATTGTTCCATTAAATCCTCTCTTAAGTAATTTATTTCATCTGCACTACTTTCTTCTTTTTGTACTCTGTAAAGCATTTCTATTCTTTCTACCGAATCTTTACATTTTTTATATAGTTTATATGGATTAATTATATATAAACTTATACACTTATTTATTTGATAATTTATAGCCAAAGTATCTATACAGATCCAAATAATATAACTAAACTGTATTCCTAAAAATATAATTAATACTAGATTAAGCAAAAGATGTAAAGTCCAAGAAACTAATAACACAATATCCAAAAAAAATTCTCTTTTTGTCATGATGCTTCCTCCATTCTATTTTGCAATAACTTTCGACAATCAGAAAACTTTTTTACTTATAAACTTCTTAATTAAAGAAATTTATAAAATATAAAATTATACTTTTATAGTATATTACATTTATGTAAATTTTTAAATTTTATTTGTATCACTACAAATAGAAAAAATAAAAAGCTGAAATTGGTTAAATTTCAACTTTTGGGTGAACAGAATAATTGTAAAATCTTATACACACTTAATTTTAAAGTATTTATAAGATTATATCCATGTATATTCTGTTCTTTATTTAATAATTATACTACTTTCACTAAAATTTATCATGCATTTAACAAATTTTATATGGTTAGTAAATTTGAATAGTTTCATTATGCATATCAAAATTTTCAATCATTGCTATGTTTCAGTTGTTTATAAATAAAATAATTAAGTTAATTTTATAATTGATTTTTTATTATACCTTTTATAACAAATTTATGATATACTTTGTTACTTAAATTCTAACCTTATATTCTTTATACTTATCACATAAATTCAATGTGCTTTTATTTAAAATTTTATCTTTAGGAATTAAATACATTTCTAAATCTTCATTCAGTACAAATAAAAAGTCAATTTTAGTTTCAATCAGAGTTTTATATGTCCCTCCATTAGTACCACCACAACTCTTTAAAGCTACTTGATATGTACCGCTAGCAGTTTTACACCCTGTAGCTTTTACCTGCACTGTTTTTAATTCTCCATTTTTTTCTATAATTAAATTATAATCTTGTGTATCATTTAAAGGAATTGATACAATATAACCGTTTGTAGTAAAATATGCTATTGCCATTCCCAATCCTGAATTTCCTTTTTCCTTATTTGTTTCAAAATTCACTACCTGCAGCTCTTTTTTAGAACATATGTTTGTTTTAATGTTAAAAATAAAATACAAGTTTCCTTGTATTTTGGTGGGCAGGGAAGGATTCGAACCTTCGTACTCAAATGAGAACAGATTTCTTACCACTATAGTTTTCACTACCATAATCAAGATTATGTTTGTAGTCTGGACTTTCTCTTTATCTTTTATTAAAGATATCAGGTATAAAGTCTCTACACTCGAAAATTTCTTTTCTAGCTCGGGATTGCCATCAGCTTTCCTGTTAAGGTTTCCCCGAATTAGCCCGATGTTCATCATATAATCACTTATATGAGCTGCAAATTTAGGTTTTGTTTTAAAAAACCAAAGACCACAGTCTGCCGCCTTTAGCCACTCGGCCACCTACCCGTATATATAAAAAATGGTGCTCCTTCAAGGACTCGAACCTTGGACCCACCGGTTATGAGCCGGTTGCTCTGACCAACTGAGCTAAAGGAGCATGTGCGTATCACGTTTAGCACAAGTAAAAGTATAAACTATTTTTCATGAATTGTCAATACATTTTTTAAATATTTTTAATCCTTTTTTGTATCTTTTTGCCATTTTTTATATTTTTTAAATTTCTAATATATCTTCATAATTTGTAAGCACTCTAGCACCTTGCTTTATAAGATCATTTGTACCTATTGAATTTTCTTCGTTTATATTTCCGGGGTACTGCAAAGATTTCTTTTCCTTGCTCTAATGCAAAATCGACAGTAATTAAAGTTCCACTTTTTCTTTTCGCTTCTATTACTATTATCTTACTAGATATACCAGAAATTATTCTATTTCGTGCAGGAAAATTCATTTTGTTAGGCTTAGTACCTAATGAATATTCTGAAATAATTGCTCCTCCAGTATTTAAAATATACTTTGCTAATTCTATATTCTCTTTTGGATAAATAATATCTAAACCATTTCCTACAACTGCTATTGTATTCCCTATATCCTTTGATTTTTCCACACTTTCCACTTTTTTATCTATCTTTCCACATATACTACCTAAATGAGCATAACTATCTATCCCTCTTGCCATTCCACTTACTATATTGAATCCTTCTTTTGTAAGATTATATGAAAAATATTTTGCAGATTTTATTCCATACTCTGTAGCATTTCTACATCCAATTATTGCAATATTACTATTATTTAAAATACTTTTATTCCCCTTAATATATAAACTTACTGGATAATCATATATTTCTTTTAAAGATTGTGGATATTCTTTATCATAAATAGAAATAACATCAATGTTATTTTTCTTCAATTCTTTAATTTCTTCATCTAATTTAATTCGTATATGTTGGTCTAATATATTATTTGCTATTTCTTCTCCAATTTCTTTATTGTTTAATAACTCTTTTTTAGAAAGATTATATATTATTTCAGGACTTTTATATCTCTCAATAAGTTTGATTTTTCTTCTTATTCCTAATCCCTTTATTAAGGATAACCATACCCAATATTTATTTTTTTCTAAATTATTCATTATCTCATCTCCTATAAATTAAAAAGGACATAAAATAGATCTAATCTAATCTATTCTATGCCCCATATATATACTAATATTTTTTATAATATTGATTTTTGTCTTTTTTGTTCTTTTGTAGCTTTTAAAACATTTGACATTAGCATTGCTATAGTCATAGGTCCTACCCCTCCTGGAACTGGTGTAATATAGCTTGCTTTTTCCTTTACATTTTCAAAATCTACATCTCCAACTAATTTACCATCTTCGTCTCTATTTATTCCAATATCTATTATAACAGCACCTTCTTTTACCATATCTTTAGTCACAAATTTAGCCTTACCTATAGCTGCAATTAGTACATCGGCTCTTTTGGTATATTCTTCTAATTCTTTTGTCTTTGAATGACATACAGTTACAGTTGCATTTTTGTTTAAGCAACATTGTATTAATGGCTTTCCTACAATATTACTTCTTCCAAGTATAACAACACTTTTCCCAGTCAAATCTATATTATATTCTTCAAACATTTTCATAACACCTAAAGGAGTACAAGATATAAATGTATCTTCTCCTATAGAAAGCTTTCCAACACTAGAAGGAGTAAATCCATCTACATCTTTCTTGTATGAAATTGTTTTAAATGCTGTATTAATATTTAAATGACTTGGTACTGGACTTTGCAATAAAATTCCATTTATATTAGGATTTTCATTTAAATTCTTTATTAATTTCAATAATTTCTCTTGTGTTGTTTCCTCTGGTAATAGATATTCTTCATATTCTATTCCTATTTCTTCACATGCTCTACTCTTATTTCTTACATATACTTTTGAAGCTGGATTATCACCAACCATTATTACTGCAAGTTTAGGTTTTATTCCTTTAGAACGTAAATAATTGCATTCTACTTTTAATTCTTCTCTTGTCTTTTTTGCTAAAGCTTTTCCATCTATAATTACTGCCATAACTATTACTCCTTATTCTACTTTTATTAATTAGATTTTCACATAAGATTTAAGTTGAAATCTTATATTCAATATCTTCCATAAAAGGAAATATTTCTTTTACTCTTTTTAATGTTAGCATAAGCATTCTCGGCTGTGGATTTTTCTTATCATTTGTTAATAGTTTCTGTGTATAACAATTTTCTGCTGTTTTAAATAATAAATATCTATTTCCTACATAAGTATAATATATTTGATATCCATTTTTTAAATCTAGCCACATTTTTTCAAATGTATATTCTCCCATAAATTTCTCCTTTTTTATTTTATCATTTCATTAAACTCTTCTTCTGTAATTATTTTCACTCCTAGTTTTTCTGCTTTTGTTAATTTACTTCCCGCTTCTTCACCTGCTAAAACAAAATCTGTCTTCTTTGAAACTGTTCCTGAAGTTTTACCTCCTAATTTTTCTATTATATCTGCAGCTTCATTTCTTGTATAATTCTGTAAAGAACCTGTTAGTACAAAAGTTTTTCCCTCAAATCTTGAATCAGTATTTTCATTACTTTCTAAGCTTTCCATATTTACCCCTGATTCTTTTAACCTTTTAATCAAATCTATAGTTTGCTCTTGAATAAAAAATTCTCTTATACTTTCTGCCATAACTGGTCCTATATCTTCTATCAAAGCTAATTCTTCTGATGTTGCAGACATAAGATTTTCCATATTTTTATATTTTCTTGCTAATGTTTTAGAAGCCTTTACTCCAACATGTCTTATACCTAATGCCGTTATTAATCTATATAAATCGTTTTCTTTACTTCTATTTATACTATTTACTAAATTTTCCGCAAATTTCTTTCCATTTTTCTTTAGTGATGCTATATCTTCAAATTTTAATGTATATATATCTGCTATATTTTCAATTAATTTTTTATCTAAAAGTTGTCCTATTATATTTTCACCTAATCCGTCTATATTCATAGCTTCTCTTGAGACAAAATGAACTAAATTTCTAAATAGTTTTGCCGGACATTCTATTCCTGTACATCTAACTGCAGCTTCTCCTTCTAATCTTACAGCTTCAGCTCCGCAAATTGGGCAAACTTTTGGCATATTAAATTCTTTCTCTTCGCCTGTTCTTTTTTCTTTTTTTACTTCAACTATTTCTGGTATTACATCTCCAGCTTTTTGTATTACCACAGTATCTCCAATCATTAAGTCCTTTTCTTTTATAAAGTCTTCATTATGAAGAGTTGTTTTTGAAATTGTAGATCCTGCTACTTTTACTGGCTCTAATATAGCCATTGGAGTTATAACTCCTGTTCTTCCAACCTGACATACTATGTCTTTTAAAATTGTTTCTTTTTTCTCTGGTGGATATTTGTACGCTACTGCCCATCTTGGAGTTTTTATAGTTGTTCCTAATATTTCTCTAAAATTCAAATCGTCAACTTTAACTACTGCACCATCAATTCCAAATGTTAATTCTTCTCTTTCGTCTCCTATCTTTTTTATAGCCTCTTCCACTTCTTTTATTGTTTTACATTCTATTCTCACTGGATTTACATTAAATCCTAATTTAGATAAATATTCTAATTCCTCAAAATGAGAATTAAAATTTTTCCCGTCTATTTTCTGAACATTGAATATGTATATATCTAATGGTCTTGAAGCTGTTATTTTACTATCTAATTGTCTTAATGAACCAGCTGCTGCATTTCTTGCATTTGCAAATAATTCTTCTTCATTTTCTTCTCTTTCTTGGTTCATTTTTTCAAAATCATCTTTGCTTATAAAAACTTCTCCACGAACTGTTATATCTATTTTCTCTGAAAGTTCCATAGGTATTGTTTTTAATGTTTTTAAATTATTAGTAACATCTTCTCCAACTAATCCATTTCCTCTTGTAGCACCTCTTACAAACTTTCCTTCTTTGTATTCAAGTGCTGCTGATAAACCATCTATTTTAGTTTCAACAACATAATTTCTATTTTCTATATTATTTTCAATAGCTTTTTGTTCTGTTTTATTTATAAAATCTTCAACTTCTTCCATGCTAAAAACATCTTGTAAACTTTGCAATGGAACTTCGTGTGTTACTTTTTTAAATCCTTCTTTAACATGCCCACCAACTTTTTGGGTTAATGAGTCTTTTGAAATAAATTCCGGAAACTCTTTTTCTAAATTTCTAAGTTCTACCATAAGCATATCATATTCAAAATCTGATATTTTTGGTTTATCATCATCATAATATGCTTTTGCATAATATTCAGTCTTTTTTCTTAACTCTTCTATTCTCTCTTTTGCTTGTTTTTTATCCATTGCTTTTCAACACCTCTTTATTTTAAGCTTTATTCTTTTTGTTTATAATTTATTTATTTTATCTTTATTTTCTTTGGCTATTATATACAATTTGATAAAAAAAATAAAGAGATTTTATATAAAAATCTATATAAAATCTCTTTTTATTTATATCTATTATTTTTATTCTGCCCTTGCTAGTATTATAATTCTTGCTGAACTATCATCTGTACATGTAGATAAAGTAACTTCTGCAACTCCTCCTGTATCTCTTTGATAAAAAGATGTATCTTCTGGTGATGCTTCAAATTTATCATAAATATTATATGTAAGTTTCCTTCCTGTTATATCCCTTATATATATTTTGTCTCCAATATTTAATTTTTTATTATTTGAGAAAAATAATCCATTTCTATAGTTATGTCCTATAATTACTGAATTTCCTGCTTCATTTAATCCAGGTCCACAAAGGAATGCAACTGAAGTTTCTATCGAACTTTTAGTAACTTTTTCTAATACTGGATAACTAAAGTTAATTGCTGGTATTTTCATTGTTCCTAGAACTCCAAATCCTTTATATGTTTGCTTTCCTGTATTTGATGAATTATTGTTGGCATTTGTTAATTGATCTGATATATTCCCTTCTGTTGTATTTCCAGTTTCATTATCATTTGCTTCTCCATCTGCAAATTCCCCTTCAAAATTATCAACAAATTCTCCAGTATCTTTTGTTATTACGTATTTTTGATAATAATCATATCCTAAAAAACCTAATAAACCTAATATTGCTATTATTACTATTACTAATATAAGTGTTAGCACTTTACTATATTTACTATCAAACATATCTTTTACCTCCGTATATTATACAATATAAAACTCTATATTAATTATACCATATTGAGTATAAAAAGTATAGAGTTTTTATTCTTATATAATTAAATAATTTTTTCTCCTAGTTTTTTTCCTGCTAAAATATGAAAATGTAAGTGTTTTACTGTTTGTCCAGCATTTTCTCCACAATTAGAAATCACTCTAAATCCATCTTCTAAAAAGCCATTTTCTTTAGCTATTTTATTTATTGTTATAAATATTTTTCCAACAATATCTTTATTTTCTTCGTTTAATTCTACAATTGAAGAAATATGTTTTTTAGGTATTACTAATATGTGTATAGGCGCTTGAGGATTAATATCTGAAAAAGCATATACGTCTTCATCTTCATAAACTTTTTTTGATGGAATTTCTCCCTTTACTATTTTACAAAACAAACAATCTTCCATAATTATCCTCCTTGTTAATTTTGGAGCTGATCCAAAATTTCCCTTTATTTATTATTCTTTTACTAACACTGCTTTTATTCTTCTTACTCCTGAAGAACTTGATTCTTCTTTCTTAATTTTAAATCTTCCAAGTTCTTTAGTATTTGTAACATGAGGTCCTCCACATAATTCCTTTGATACATCTCCTATTGTATATACAGTTACTATATCAGGATATTTTTCAATAAACATACATTCTGCACCTGATTTTATTGCATCTTCTTTATTCATTTCTTGTTTTGTAACTGGTAATCCTTCTTCTATCCAAGTATTAACTAAATCTTCTATCTGTTTTTTCTCTTCATCTGACAATTTATGATCACAGTTAAAATCAAATCTCATTCTATCTACTGTAATATTTGAACCTCTTTGATGTGCATCTTTTCCAACGACTTTTTTTATTGCTGCATTTAAAAGATGTGTTGCTGTATGATAAGCTATTGTTTCTTCTGTTGTTTCAGCAAGTCCTCCTTTGAATTTTTGCTCAGAACCTGCTCTTGATTTTTCTTGATGTTTTTTAAATAACTCATTAAATTCCTTTATATCTATTTCATATTCATTTTCCATAGCTAATTCTTTTGTTACTTCTGGTGGGAATCCATATGTGTCATATAATCTAAACACTATATTTCCTGGAATCATTTTTGTATCAGATAATTTTGCTATTTCTTTTTCAAACTCTCTTTCTCCTTTTTCAAGAGTTTTTACAAATTTGTCTTTTTCTTCTATAATTACACTTTTTATTGTTTTCTCATTTTTTATAAGTTCTTCATACATTTCTCCTAGATTTTCTACATTAATTTCAATTAATGTTTTTAGTTCATCTAGATTAATTTGCAATTTATTCATATGACGAATCATTCTTCTTATTAATCTTCTTAAAACATATCCTCTATCTAAGTTACTTGGTCTTCCTCCATCTGCTATTATCATCATGCTTGAACGTAAATGTTCTGCAATTATTCTTCTACTTTCAATATTATCTATTTTTTGTAGTTCTTCCAATTTTTTCATTACTGGAGCAAATAACTCTGTATCAAATGGTGTCTCTTTCCCTTGTAATAACATTGTCATTCTTTCTAGGCCAAGTCCTGTATCTACATTTTTTTGTTCTAATTTACGATATCCATTTTTATCTTTAAAATATTCCATGAATACATTATTCCAAATTTCTACATATTTACCACAGTCACAAGATGGTTGACAATCAGGTGAGCATGCTGGTTTTCCTGTATCATAAAACATTTCTGTATCTGGTCCACATGGTCCTTCTTCTCCTGCTATCCACCAGTTATCATCTTTTCCATAATAGTATATATGGTCTTCTGGTATTCCTGCTTTTTTCCATGCATTTGCTGCAACTTCATCTCTTGGACAATCTTCATCTCCTGCAAAACATGTTACAGATAATTTTTCTACTGGAATTCCTAATTCTTTTGTTAGAAATTCAAAGCTCATTTTAATTGATTCTTCTTTGAAATAATCTCCTAATGACCAATTTCCAAGCATTTCAAAATATGTTAAGTGACGATTATCTCCTACTTCATCTATATCATTTGTTCTTACACATTTTTGGTAATCTGTAAGACGTGTTCCCTCTGGATGTTTTTCTCCTAATAGATATGGTACTAATGGTTGCATTCCTGCTGTTGTGAATAATACTGATGGATCATTTTCCGGTATTAATGGTGCTGATGGAATTACAACATGTCCATGTTTCTTAAAAAAGTCTAAATATTTATTTCTAATTTCTATCGCTTTCATCTATATCTCTCCTTTATTTCTCGCTTTTTTGCTTATATAAGTATACTCTAAAAATAGCAAAAAATCAAGAAAAACTATATTTTTCTTGATTTTGATTTATATATTTATTAGAAAATATACAATATCTAATTTTTTTCAACTATTTCTATATTCCCATCTGCTATATATCCACTTTGAAGAAGTTTATTTTTGGTTTCTTCATCTTTTACTAATACTTTAACATTTATATTACATCCATAGAAAGTACTTTCTAAAGAACCATCTACTGTAAAGTTTGACATATTTATCTGTTTCAAATTGCTACAACCATAAAATAGGAAGTTCATATTTGTGATATTTCCAATATTCCAATTGCTAAAATCTATATATTCTAGTTTTTCACAACTCATAAATACTTCTTTTAAAGATGTTATTTTTGTATTATCTAAACTATTCAAATTAACACTTTCCAAACTTCTGCATCCTGAAAATATTGACCCTATAGCTGTAAGATTTTTTGCATTTGAGAAATCAATATCTATACTCTTCAAGTTAATATCATTTCCAAACATTGAAGAAACACTTGTAGTCTGATAAAAATCCATATATTCTAGTCCTATTATATTTTTTAGATTTGTAAATCCTCTAAAATACCATGTCATTTCAGCATTTGCTTTTATCCTATAATTTGCACCTATATGCCATTCATATAAATTATTATTATCTTCGTCTGTTATCCAAGCAACTACACTTCCATCTTTATTTTGAGATATATCCCAACTGTCTATAGCATTTTTTGATATAATTTTATTATTAACTAATTCTATTAATTCTACATCTTTTCTTAAATATGTACTACTTCCTTGTAAATATGATGAATTACTAGTACCTCCTGCAATTATTATAGCATTTTCTAAATCTCTCATATATTCAACTTTATTTTCTGTTATTAGATATTTTCTTCCACTTTCAAATTCTATTATTTCACCTTTTAATACATATTCTTCTTCTATATTTAATATTTTTTGTCCAGTTTCTTTCTCTATTAAATCATATTTATCTTTTTCCCTATTATACATCTCATATGTCACTAAAGCTATTTCTATTTGCTCTTTTTCTGTTGCAATTATAGTTTCTTCTTTAGCTGTATTTGCTTGTGACAAAATACCATTTTGTCCTACTATCATTGTTATGGTTACTCCTGAAAGTATTAATAAAACAATAATAGTCCTAATATTCCGTTATGACTATTTTTTATTTAGCCAACATTTTGTAATTTATTATCTTCTTTTCCCATATTTAAAATATTGAATTTATAATATATAGTTATTTCTTTATTCTCTGATATTTTGGATTGTCAACCCTTTTTTAGACAATTTTTATAAGGACACTTTTTTATATTCAATTGGTGTTAAATAATTTAGAGAACTATGTATTCTAATATTATTATACCAATGAACATAATCAAACAATTCTGCTTCCAGTTCTTCAAAGCTTTCAAATACTCTATTAAATGCAAATTCTGTTTTTATTATTTTATATGTCGCCTCTGCTACTGCATTATCATAGGGGCATCCTTTTTTGCTTAATGATCTTTCTATTTTAAATGTTTTTAAGACTTCTTCAATTATTTTATTTTTAAATTCATTTCCTCTATCTGTATGAAATATATTTATATTATTTAAATTGCATTTTATTTTGCTAAATGCTTTATATACTAAATCTGCTGTCTTATGTTTTCCTGCGGCATATCCTATTATTTCTCGATTAAATAAATCTATTATTAAACATATGTAGTTCCATTTTCCTTTAACGTTTACATACGTTAAATCACTTACTACTACATCTAATTTTTCTTCTCTATTAAATTCTCTATTTAGTTTATTTTCAATTTTATCTTCGTTACATTTGGCTTTATGTACCTTAAATTGTTTTACTGTATAATTTGATACTAATCCATTTAAAATCATGTATTTTCTAATTCTTCTTAAACTTACTTGATATCCTAATTTTTGTAATTCTACTTTGATTTTTCTTGCTCCATAGTTGTTCTTACTTTCTTTGAAAATTCTAATTATATGATTTTCTAGTTCTATATCTTTTCTTTTATTTTTTCTTTTGTAATATACTAAAGACCTTGATATTCCTAAAAATTTACACATTGCGCTGATACTGTACTTTTCTTTATTTGCTGATATTATTTTTATTTTCGTCCCATTATCAGCGCTGC
Source organism: uncultured Clostridium sp. (assembly GCA_945949485.1). Classification (GTDB taxonomy): domain Bacteria; phylum Bacillota; class Clostridia; order TANB77; family CAG-508; genus CAG-269. The sequence goes on from CAMFER010000010.1 coordinate 28,625, forward strand.
TTGCTTTAAAATATCATTTTCCATCTTTAGTCGTTGATTTTCTTTTCTCAATTTAATTAATTCATTTTCTTCTTCTGTTCTATTGTCACATGCTTTAAACGAACCTGTAGTATTATATTTTTTCACCCAATTATTGAATGCTGATGGTGTTAAGTCATATTCTCTTATTATTTCACTTCCTGGTTTTCCATTATTGTATAATTGTACCATTTGTAATTTGAATTCTTCTGTAAATTCTCTTCTTTGCCTTCTTGACATGTTAATTTCCTCCATTTCATATTTTTTATTTTAACATGTCCTTATCTTTTTTGTCTAATTTATTATAACCGATCCACCTCTTTTAAATATTTTAATAGAAACCTCCTTAATTCTTCTATTGTTACTTCTTCTAATTTCTTTTCTCCATAGTATCGCATAATATCTTTTGTTTTTCCTAAATAGCTATCATATGTATATTTCGAAAAATTTCTCATCTTCATGTCTTCTTTCATTTTTTTGATTAATTGTTCATTTGTCATACAAAAAAACCTCCTGTTTAATATATTTGCAACATTCAAGTTACATAATTATATTATACCTGAGGTTTTATATTTTTTCAATTTTATTCATTTGGTCCATTGCGAGGTACGAGCAATTTAGTACATAAAAAAGAGATTTCTATAGATAATTTTCCACATAAATCTCTTTTATTTTTACTTTTCTAGAAAATTCTATTTTTCTTATATGTATGAATTCTCTATTTTTGGTACTGCATAATATTTATCATTTACACTATGTATTTTTTGTTGAACCATGTTTTTTAATTCCTCACGGTCCATTTTTGTATCTGGAGAAATAACCAAATCAAATATTAAATTAACCCTATCTCCACCATCTGTCATTCTGAAATCATGAATTGAAAACTCTGGATTGATTTCTTTTACAATTTCTTCTGTTTTCTTTCTCATTTCATTAATTTCTTCATCATCTGTTACGATTGGGTCCATATGGATAGTTGTTATACAATTAAACTCATCATAAATATCTTGTTCCATTTGGTCTATCATATCATGAGCCTTACAAATATCGCAATTTGCTGGAACTTCTGCATGGAATGATACAATTTTTCTACCTGGTCCATAATCATGTACCATGATGTCATGAATACCTGATATCATTTCATATTTTTTGGTAAATTCCTCTAATTTTTCTACAAATTCTGTATCTGGTTTCATTCCTAATAGTAAATCAATCGTTTCTTTTAATGCTTTAAATCCTGTGAATAAAATAAATATAGCAACTAAAATACTTGCATATCCATCAATTGATATTCCAAATATTTTGGCAACAATGGCAGATAATAATACAACAAATGTAGAAATTGAGTCAGAAATACTATCATAAGCATTTCCTTTGATTGCCGCAGAGTCGATTGTTTTGGCAATTTTATTATAAAATAGAAATAACCATAATTTTGTTAAAACAGCAATGACCAAAATTACAATGGTAACTGTGCTAATATCTGGCAATGTTGGGTTTATAATCTTATCAAATGAACTTTTAAATAATTCTACACCAACTAAGACAATCAAAATATCTACAATAAATGCTGTAATATATTCCATTCTACCATGACCCCATGGATGGTCTTTGTCTATCTTTTTTTGTGAAACTTTAAATCCAATCATGGTAACAATTGATGAGCCTGCATCTGTTACATTGTTTAATGCGTCTGAAATGATGGAAATAGAATTGGCAAATATTCCAATGATTAATTTGACTGCTGATAATAAAATATTAACGATAATTCCTGTTACACTTGATAATATTCCATATTTTGCCCTTGTTTCTGGTTTTTCTGTATTTTTATCTTTTATAAATAATTTAATTAATAAATTTGTCATGTTTTTCCCTTCCTTTTTATATATTATCTCCACACTTTTTCTTTTTCACACTTTTAAATAGTTCTTTATCCTTTTTCGTTATAACCATTTCTTCTATATTTCCATTATGGCATACTTTTAATGTGATTTTTCCTTTTTCAATGATTGGATGTCTTAATATTCTAATTCCAGAATTATCACAACTTTCTTTCGATATCGCTATATATGAAAATTTTTCATCTTCATAAGGTAACTCTGCATTTTTTAATAATTTATGCAATTTTGTTCGTTCCATTCTAACAATCGAATGACACCAATCGTCATCTGATAATGGGCATATGCCTTGAAACGTACATGGTGCAACAATATGAAGTCCATTCTCTATGGTGATTTTTTGTACTTGTTTTATATTTTTAAATCCTTCTGGTGTTCCTGGTTCTATGATTACTATAATGTGATTTGAACTTTCAATCAGTTTATGTATCACCTTGTTTCTTTCTTCTGGTTTAATTTCATTTAGCATATAACTTGTAATAACCAAGTCTGCTTTTACATCTAAATTGTCTTTCACAATGTCGGCATATTCCCATGAAACATCTCTTAATTCTGGATTTTGACTCATAAAAGATTTTCCAAGTTCTAACATAACCTGTTCTCTTTCAAAACATTGGATATTGTTTGGTTTTAATAAATCATTAATTGCCCAAGTGGCTGCTCCTGTTCCTGCACCTATATCTAGTACAGATTGAATATTACTATCTATTCTTTCTAACGTATTTTTTAAAGTGGTATACACCGCTCCATAAGTTGCTGGCATTCTCATAATAGCATATGCTAATGCCTCTATTTCTGTATTTAAGAGTGTGTCTCCTGTTCTTTCTTGTTTCATATATTTTTCACTTAACTTACTGGCACATTGCTTTAATTCTGCTAATTTTACATTCTTTATTTTTTCTTCTATTGCTTTTTCTAATTGCTCTGGTATTTTCATATTGGCTCCTATATGAATATATTATTTCTAAAATGTATTTAAACCTCATGCATAAACATATTGGTAATTACTAAATTTTCCAATATATTATACATGAGGTTTTGCATATTTTCAATTCTTTTCTTTAATTTTTGGTTTACAATTTTATAAAAAATCCTTTGTATATCCTGTTGCTGTATTTGTCATGGCACTATTCCAATTTTCTCCTATATATACATCAGCAGTAACGTTTCTAAACATCATAATATAATCTTGAACATTTCTAGTGTCAAAATTGCTTAAATCTAAACTTGTTAAACCACTACAGCCATAAAACATAGTTCTCATACTTGTTACTTTAATTGTATTAAAACTGCTTAAGTTTAAACTGGTTAGACCACTACAACCATAAAACATCTCTATCATATCTGTTACGTTACTTGTATCAAAACTTCTTAAATCTAAACTAGTTAGACCTCGACAATCCAAAAACATACCATCCATCCTTGTTACTTTACTTGTATTGAAACTGCTTAGACTTAAACTAGTTAGACTAGTACATCTATTAAACATATATTCCATAGTCGTTACATTTCTTGTGTCAAAGTTACTTAAATCTATACTACTTAGTTGTCCACATCTAGCAAACATACTATCCATACTTGTTACACTACCTGTATCAAAACCACTTAAATCTAAACTGCTTATACCACATCCACTAAACATCCACGTCATATCTGTGACTTTACTTGTATTTAAATTACTTAAATCTAAACTAGTTACATTATAACAATCCATAAACCAATAAGCTGTATATTCTGGAACAATTTTAGATGTAATTTCTACTTTTGTTATTTGATCTGTATAATCTGACCAAGGTAATGGTTCTCCGTAAAAGACATCATAGTGGATTCCTTTAATATTTCCAAAGTTTCCGTTTTCTATAATTTTGTCTGTATCAAATTCATCTTTATTATTAAATATCAGTGTTCCATCATTATACAAAGCAACATATATATCTGTTAATGTAACTTCTGTGGCATAATCAATTACTCTATTTCCTATTGTTATTGTCTGATTTTCTCTATCTATTTCTTCTTCAAATAGAATTCCATCATTTTTCATCTCATCTAATAACTCTGTATCTGTTTTTACGCTTGTATTTATATAGTTTGAAGCTTCTCTTTCAGTTTTCCATAAATTCACTCTTTCTTCTACTTCTGCTCCTCTTGTTTCTACTTCTGCCTCTTGTGCCCTTGTTAATATTCCATTTTCTCCTGTTAATGTTGCAATTGTAACACCAGCTAAGATTAATAACACGATTATTGTTACCACTAAACTAATTAATGTTATTCCAGATTTTTCACGCATTTTTCCTTTAAAATTCATATTTTTACCTTCTTTCGTTGTTACCATTAAATATTTTACTTAATGGTTGTTGCCTAACACTTTCAATTGCGTTAATATCAGTCTTTTCAAGACTTTTTGTCATAATAACTTTGATGGCTATTTTTCTAGAAAAATTATTTTGAAATTTCTTAAAAATTGTTGAAATGAAAATGTTTTACTGGTATAATATTTTTAAAATAATAAATCGTTAAGTAAAATACTTTAAGAACTATTTACAGTTTTTCAAGGTATTTTTTTTGCAATTTATAATTTGAATGAACATATTTATTAAGTGTAATCTCAACACTTGAATGACCTAACATCTCACTCAAACTTTTTACATCCATTCCTACTTCTATACAATTACTTGCAAAAGTATGGCGAAGTGTATGAAATTTATATGATTTTATTCTACATTTCTTCAATGCATTCTTAAAATACTTTTGATAATTTCTAGGTTCTATAAACTTTTCACTACTTCCTGTTAGAAAAAAATTATCATCATTATATTTATTTTTTATCATCTTTAATATTTCATACAATTTATTTGATATTGGAATTTGTCTTATTGATTTCGCTGTTTTAGGTACATCTATTATAATTTTAGTTTTCTTTTGCTTTTTATCATAGACTCTTTGTAAAGTATTATTTACATACAATATCTTTTTATCCAAATCAATATTTCTCCATTTTAAAGCACATAACTCGCCTATTCTTATTCCAGTATTTAAACAAATGAGTATTCCCATAGATTTTAATGTGTTTACTTTAATGCAATAGTTTTCTAATCTTCCTTTTTCTCTATTACTCAAAATAGTAACATTACCTTGAACTAATTTTGGACTTGTGATTTTACTAATCTTTATATTACAATCATATTCTTCATTTGCATAGCATAAGATTGCTTTAAGAATGCATAAAATATCTCTTACTGTTTTTGTTGATAGTTCTTCCATAAGTTCCATTACAAAATCATTAAAATTATAATTTTGCAATTCTTTAATTATCATGTTTTCAAATGTTGGTGTTATATATTTATTTATTACATATACATAATTATAATAAGTCGATTCTTTTATGGATATTTTCTTATTTTCTAACCATTCTTCTACTAATATATTAAATTTCAATTTATCATCTTCTTTCTTTACTATATTTCTTAATTTATTAAATATCTCCATTTCATCAATTCCTTTCATTTCTAATTTTTTTGTTTATGATAGCAAATTTGGGTTAATAAAAAAGACTAACAAATATTAGCCTTGCTTACTATATGAATTGATGAAATGATTTCTATCTTATCTTTCTAAATCCCATTCTTTTTCTCTTTCTTCGTGTTTTATTTGTTTTACTGGATCTATAAAAGTATTTGTTTCCTTTTGAAAATCTCTAATCAAATAATCTTCTGCTCCTATATCAAACTTTTTACAAATCCAAGTAATAAATTTATCAATTATCTTGTGCAATTTATTATTTTCCTTTTCTAAATTATGAATTTTACTTTTGTACTCATATTTCATTTCATAATTTTTTTCTTCAAATTCTTTTTCGAGTTCTCTTTTTCTGCTATCAAATTTCAAATCAAGAGTATTGCTTTTTTCTTTATATTCACTTTCTATTTTTTTGACTTTACTATTTAATTCCTTGTTATCAGCAATTATTTTATCTCTTTCTTTTTGATATTTCTCTGCTTCGTTTACAACTTTTGCTTGTTTTGATAATTCCCTATGCAATGTTATATTATCATGATATAACTCTTGTATTAGCTCATCTTTTGGTTTTATAATTTCATTTTCTACTTTTTCCTTATTAAGTTTAATCAATTTAATATCATTTATATTTGGAATTTCTGGCAACTCTAACTTTACATTTTCTAATACTTTTTTAGTATTTTCAAAATTTGTTATTTTCTTTAATTCTTCTATTTTTTGATGTTTTGCCCCTGTTTCTTCTATTGGCAATCCTCTTTCTAAATCAAATCCTTTTGATGTTATATATTTGTAAAACTCATTCTGCAAATCTCTATAACTATCTCTACCTCTCCAAAAATCTCTTGCACATATTTTGTCTATTTCTTTTCCTTCTTTATCTTTTGTATGAATTACTGGTATATATATCAAGTGCATATGTGGTGTTGTTTCATCTAGATGTACTACTGCCGATACTATATATTTTTCTCCAAGATTTTTGTAATTACATACAAATTCATAGCTTTCTCTAAAATACCTTTTTGTTTCTTCTAGTCCTATTTTATCAAAGAATTCATTATCAGATGTAATCATCATTTCACATAATATAATGCTATTAATTGCATAACTCATATTAACTTGCACCTCCTTCTTCTACAGATATTCTTTGAATGACTAACATACTAGTCAAACAAGTTTGACCGTATGGCAGGGAAATTACATTTCCCCACACCCCTTTGCCTAAAAATTTGCTATTCGCAATTTTTTAGGTTTTACCTAAATTCCTCTTTTGCAATTTAGGTAAAAGAAAAAACCAAGAAAAATATTTTTTAAATTTTTTCTTGACTTTATGAAACCTTGCTCGGTTTCAAACTTCCACGCAGGAATAATAAAAGCAAAGATTTTTTCTTGAATCTTCACTTTTATTATTTATATATTATCTTTCTATGATATTCCTTTCATCATACTGTAATTTGCATACAATGTATTAAAATCAAATCCTTCATACGTTCTTTCTTCAAAGTTAGCTTTTGTTTTCTTAAAATTTCGTTTATCTTTATTATATATTTTATTATTATTTTTATTATATTTTTTATTATCCTTAAACTTTTCGCGGGTAGGGTATTGAAGTTTTGTTGGAGAGGGTATTAAACTTTTGTTAAATAGGGTATTTAACTTTTCTTCAATAGGTATTA
>CAMFER010000011.1 GCA_945949485.1 uncultured Clostridium sp.
ATGAGTGAAAATATTTCACTCATTTTTCTAATGGACTTTTTTTACAGCCCCTTTATTTTAGTGTTACAAGTTTTGTTGTTACCGTTGTTCCATCGGTACTTGCATATATTTTTATACTATAACCAGTGTTATTTACAAATTTTAAATCATAGCTACCATAAGCAACAGCTGCATCTTTACCTTTTTCAACATAGGGGACTTTATTGCTATGAGCATGCCTTTCTGTTACTTTTAACGAATTTACTTTTAGAACAGCATTATATAAAGTAGAACTAACTTGACAATTTCCGCCACCTAGTCCTTTTTCTTTTTTTCCACCATGATCGTAAATATCAGCTTCTTGATATCCTTTGTCAGTAGTAGCTTTACCTACTGTATTACAAAAAGAAAAAGTTTCTCTATTATTAACTACTGTACCATTTAAAGTATTACAAGTTATATTTATATTATTCTGTCTTGCAGAATCTGTAGAATATATTTTAGTAGTAAATTCAGATAAAGGTTCTTCAATAGGAGAAGATGTAATACCGTACTTTTTTATCTTCTTCTACAGTATTTTTTTGGTCTTCGGACTCTTCAGCAGCGTTATTAGCATCAGCATCTAAAGAATCATTAAAAGTATTAGTGGAAGTTTTATCGGCTTGGTAAGAATTATTATTTTGATTGTTGTTATTGTATAGATAAATAAAAGTAGCAATTGCAAAGATTATAATTAAAGATATAATTAGAATTATTAAATATTTTTTGTTTTTCATAAAATCACCTGGATTTAGTATGCCCAAAAGTTTTAATAATATTGACAAAATCAAAAAAAAAAATTATAATATTAATGTAGCAAAAATAGAAGGAGAAAATATTATGCTTGCAAAATATTGGAAAAGAATTGGTTTTATAATTTTAATAGTTGCTTGTGTATTTAATGTTATGGGAAAATTAGTGAATAAATTATCATTAAATAAAGAGATGATTTATTCGGCTACATTTATGCAAGAAGAACAAAAAAATAATAATGAAAATAATGAAATTGAAGAAAATCAATAAAATTTACTTGAAAAAATAAAAAAAATATGTTATCATAAAAAACAGTCATGTTATTTTGAATTTGAGAAAGAGGTGAACTAATATGAAAGAAGGAATACATCCAAATTACAACCAAACTACAATCACATGTGCTTGTGGAAATGTTTTAGAGGTTGGATCAACAAAAAAAGATATAAAAGTAGATGTTTGTTCAAAATGCCATCCATACTTGACAGGTAACTTAAGACAAGACACAGTAGGTGGAAGAGCAGATAAATTCAAAAAGAAATATGGTCTTGCATAATTAGAAGACAATAAAGGTAAAGTAAAAATTTAAGTTTTTACTTTATTTTTTTATTTAAATTGAAATTAGTAATATTTTATATTAGTTGATAAATTGACAATAAATAAAGAAAATGGTATAATTAAATATGCACAATAGTTGAAATGAATACTAATAAAAGCAATTTTATTTTGCAATTAAAAAGTATTCAAGTGCATCTACTTTGACAGGAGGTATTTACATTATGAAAGAAAGTAGAGAAGTTTACGTAGCATTAGCAAAAGAAAAGTTTTCTGAAGGGTACAGCAAAAGTGAAAATCATGTTTCAGGTAGATTGAAAGGAATTAAATGTACTCCAAATTGGCAAAGTGATTCTAAAATCAAAAAAGATGTAGAAGCATTAGAAAGAGTCACGAAATATGCAGGACATATTTTAGGAGGACCAACTTGGATTTCAATCTTCAACGAACGTTTGATTTTTGCGCCAGGAATTGTAGATTTGATTGAGGAATATTATCAAAAAGAATATTCTAATGATTTATCAAAATTAAGTCCTACAGCTCAACATGATGCACCTTTTTACATTGTTGTAGAAAAGTTATCAGAAGAGGATGACCCAATTATTCCTGTAGTTTGTAAATATGAAGAAGATCCTTCAAAGGATTGTATTGCATTACTCTTTAACAGAAAACGAATCTTAAAAATGTTAGGTAAGCATTAAGAAAAAGAGGGGACTATTAGTCCCCTCTTTTTATGTAAGAGTTTATAAAATTATATAAAAATGTATTCTTTACAATAAAAGACTACACAAAATTGAAAAAGTGTGATAAAATATATAAGGTTTATTTAAATATACGTTATATATTAAGTAAAAAATATAAATAAATTACAAAAACAAGGAGGAGGAATTAAAGATGTCAGGACACAGTAAATGGCATAATATTCAAGCTAAAAAAGGTAAAGCAGATGCAGCAAGAGGAAAAATATTTACAAAACTTGGAAGAGAATTATTAATAGCAGTAAAACAAGGAGGACCTGATCCAGCTGGTAATTCTAAGCTAAAAGATGTAATTGCAAAATGCAAAGCGGCAAATATGCCAAATGATACAATAAATAATGCAATAAAGAAAGCATCAGGAGCAGGAAATAACGAAAATTATGAAGAAATAACATATGAAGGATATGGACCAAATGGAGTGGCAGTAATAGTTGAAGCAGCTACAGACAATAAAAATAGAACTGCAGCAGATGTTAGACATGCATTTGATAAAGCAGGAGGAAATTTAGGAACAAGTGGATGTGTATCATATATGTTTAACAAGAAAGGTGTTATAGTAGTAGAAAAAGAAAGTACTTCTATGGATGAAGAAGAATTAATGATGCTTGCAATAGAAGCAGGAGCAGAAGATTTTAAAACTCTAGATGAAGTGTATGAAATAACTACTGATCCATCAGATTTTTCATTAGTTCGTGAAAAACTAGAAGAAGCAGGAATTTCATTCCTAGAAGCATCTGTTCAAATGGTTCCTACAACAACAGTTTCTTTAGATGAAAAGGGACAAGAAAGAATGGAGAAATTGATTGAAAGATTAGATGATTTAGATGATGTTTCAAACATTTACCACAATTGGGAATAATTTAATATTAGAGTAGCAAAATAGATAAATGGCTTTATAGGGTTATTTATCTATTTTTTATATAAAATTTTAATTGAAAAGAGAGGTATAATGTATGCAAAAGAAAAACAAAGGATTGAAAATAGCAATTATTACAATATTAATTTTAATAATACTTCTGATAGTAGTAATGGCGAGTTTGTTTCTTTTTACAGATATATTAAAATCAGATAAAGAGATGTTTATAACATACGGAACAAAAATTTTTTCAAATGAAGAAGGAATTATTGATAATGATTTAATTCAATATATAGAAAAAAAGAAAAGTAATAGTTATAAAAATACATCAGACATATCATTTGATATGGAATTACCAGAAAGTGATTTAGAACAACAAAATCTTGTAAATGATTTCAATATAAAGCTTTCAGGAATAATGGATAGTGCCAATAATTCTTTAGAACAAAATGTATCATTAAATTATTCTAATGAAGTTAATTTCCCATTTGTATATAGAAAAATAGACGGACTTAAAGGCTTTCAAACACAATATGTTGGAAGTAAATATATTGTAAAGAATGAAGAGAAAGAACTAGATGAGATAGAGATTGATTTAAATCAAGTAGAAAACATCAATTTTTTGGAAAAAATAGAAGTTCCATTAGGTAAATTACAAAATATAGAAGTTACGTATTTATCAAATGTTTTTGAACAGATAGAAAAAGAAAAGTTTTCAAAAGTAGAAATAGATGGAAAAGTAGGATATAGATTATCATTAACTGGAGAAGAATTAAAAAATATTTTATTACAATCATTAGAAAATTTAAAAAATAACGAAAATATTATAAATCAAATAAATGAAATATTAAGTTTAGAAAATAGTTCTTCAAAAATAACTAAGAATTCAATAGAACAAACTATAGAGGATTTAAATAATAATACTGTTGAAAATCTTGAAATTACTATAGAACTTACAAATAATGAGTTAATAGGACTAAAAATTATTTATGGACAAAATATGTTTAATGTTGAAAAAGAAAAAGACTCTAATAATTTGAGTTATAATATAAATTTAAATGTTGTAATTAATGATAAAACTAATATTAATGCAGGATTAACAGCTAGTTACTCTAATATAATAACACAAAGTGTTACAGAAAATTATGAGTTATCATTAGGTGGAGATATTAATATATCTGCAGACGGCAATGAAGATATTCAAACTGTAGCATATAAATATAATTTTAAAAATGATGTTGATTTTACTTCAGTTGATAGTATAGAAATTTTCAATGATGAAAATTCAATAATATTAAGTGAGCAAGATGAAGAAGTTAAAAACAATTTGATTAATGCAATACAACAAAGAATGGCAGAGATTAATAAAAACCAAATGGAAGAAATTGGTGCTAATGAAACCAAAAATCCTATTAATTATTTACAACCCCAATATATAATCCAAGCATTGAACTTTTCGTCTATGAGAACAAAACTTTCAGAACAGGAAATAGCAAGTTTTAATAACAAATTTGAGTTGTATAGAGGAAGTAATGAAAAAGGAGTAACAGTAAAAGGATTATTATCTACTATTGCACTAAACAATGGAATAGATACAGATAATATTGATATAGAAATAACAGAGGAAGAAGAAAATAATAATCCTAAAATAACAGAAATAAATCTAAACGGAGAAGAATATGATGTGACAGCTGAAAATATTATATTGCTTAAAAGTATGATAGAAACAGAAAGTTCATATAGAGTTGAATTTGAAGCTGATTCAGAAACAGGATTAATATATAGAGCTGTAATAAATAAAATATAGTAAATGTTCTAAAAATAAAAAAAGAAGCATATATTATAATATGCTTTCTTTTTTTATGCTTGGAAATTAATGGAAAGGAAGAATCATGGAAGAACTAAAGAAAATATTACATTATTTTAATTATAATATTTCTAATAAAATTCTAGAACAATTAGAAATAGATACGAAATTAGCTAATAGAATTGAGGAAATAAGATTAAGAGTAAATAGACCAATAATATTGAAACTTAGAAATAGAGATGTATTAATTGAATATTATCCTAATAGAAATGAAATTTTAGAAGTTGTAGAAAGAATATGTAATAATTCAATATATGCATATAGAAATCAAATATGTAATGGTTATGTAACAATAAAAGGAGGACATAGGATTCGGATTAACAGGAACAGCGGTTATAGAAAATGATAAAGTTATTAATTTAAAATACATAACAAGTATTAATTTTAGGATTGCAAGAGAAGTAAAAGGCTGTAGTTTGAATTTATTAAAAGAAATAATTAACAAAGAGGAAAATACTATTTTTACAACTTTAATTGTTTCTCCACCAGGAAAAGGAAAAACAACTATGTTAAGAGATATTATAAGAAATTTAAGTAATGGAATAAAAGAGATGAATTTTTTAGGAAAAACATGTGGAGTTGTTGATGAAAGAGGAGAATTAGCTGCAATGTATCAGGGAGTTCCACAAAATGATATTGGAATTAGAACAGATGTTATAGAAAATGTTTCAAAGGCAAAAGGAATTGATATCTTAATAAGAACAATGGCACCACAAATAATTGCTTGTGATGAAATAGGTCAAAAAGAAGATGTAATGGCAATATTAAGAGCTATTACTTCTGGAGTTAAAGGAATATTTACTATGCATGGCAACAGTTTAGAAGATATAAAATCAAATGTTGAAGTTAATGAATTAATTAAAAATAAAAAAATAGAAAAAATAATATTTTTATCATAATTTTTTTAAAATTAAAGTTCTAAAAATACATTTGATGAATATAATACTAAAAATGAAAGGACAAGTTAAAATGCAAATATTAAAATATTTTATGCTATTTTTACTACTTGTATCAGCAAGTCTTATGGGAAAGATTTTATCAAAAAGATATGTATACAGACTAGAAGAGTTAGAAGAAATAAAAACAGATTTGAATATATTAAAAACTAAGATTAAATTTACATATGAACCACTTCCGCAGATTTTTAGTGAATTTGGAAGTGAAAATAGAGGAAATATAAGTAACATATTTAAAAACGCAACTAAAAAGATGGAAAAACTTAATGCAGAAGAAGCATGGGAAGAAGCGGTAGAAGAAAGTGCTACTAATTTGAACATAGAAGATAAAAAAGTATTAAAGAATTTTTCTAAAATGCTTGGGAAAACTGATTTGGAAGGACAAATCAGTCAAATAGAAGTAACAGAAAGTTTTTTAGAAACTCAAATAAGACATGCAGAGGAAGAAAAACAAAAAAATGAAAAATTATATAGTAGATTAGGAACAACTATTGGGTTAGCAATAGTAATTATATTAGCCTAGTTGAAAATAAGCGGAGGGCAAAATGGATATTAATTTGTTATTCAAGATTGCTGCGATTGGAATATTAGTTGCAGTTTTACATCAAGTATTAGTACGTGCTGGAAGAGAAGATCAAGCAATGATGACTACTTTGGCAGGATTAGTAATAGTACTTACTATGGTAATAAAAGAAATAAGCCGGATTATTTGACACTGTAAGGACTATTTTTAATTTATAGATGGAAGGGAGAATTAATGGATGTAGTAAAAATTGTCGGTATTGCTCTAGTAGCTTTAATAATAATCATTGTAATTAGACAATATAAGCCAGAGTTTGCAATATATATAAGTATTATTGCAGGTGTAATGATACTTATACTAGGAATGGACAAGATTAGTCAAATTATAAGTTTATTAAATTCATTAGCTAGCAAAGCTTCTATAAATAATGAATTCCTAATTTTATTAATCAAAATAACTGGAATTGCAATGCTATCTGAATTTGCTGTAAGTATTTGTAAAGATGCAGGTGAAAGTGCAATAGCTAGTAAAGTAGAAATTGGAACAAAAATAATAATAATATCTATGTCTATCCCAATAATATCAAGTCTATTAGAAGTTATATTAAAAGTACTTCCTTAAAAAAAGAAGGTGTCACTAATGAAAAAAATAATAAGCTTTTTAATAATGTTCATCGCTTTTATTTTTATATTATCAATAAATACATATGCAACTAATGAAGAAATGTTAGAAAAGCAACAAGAAGAGTTTGGAATAGGAAATTTTTTAGATAGTGCAAAAGAATATACTGGAGATTTTTTTGAAGATGTAGATATAAATACAATTTTGGAAAATGCAATAAAAGGAGAAATAGATAATTCTACGATTATAAAAAAAATACTAAATATATTTGGAAGTGAAATAATAGGAACTTTAAAAATAATAGGAAGTATATTAGTAATAGTAGTGATACATAGTATTTTGAAAGCAATAGGAGAAGGATTAGAAAATAAAGAAATAACAACTTTGATATATTATGTACAATACATTTTAATAGTAACTATAGTAATAACCAATTTCGCAGAAATAGTTAATTTAGTAAAAGAATCTGCATCAAATCTAGTTGGTTTTATGAATATTTTAGTTCCTTTGTTAATGACATTAGTATTATCAACAGGAAGTATAAGTACTAGTAGCATAATAGAACCAATTATAATATTTGCTATAAATTTTGTTGGAAATATAATTCAAACATTTATAATACCTCTTATATTAATTATGGCAAGTTTGGTGATAATTTCTAAAATTTCAGATAGAGTACAAATAGATAAAATAGCTAAATTTTTTAAATCAGGAATAGTATGGTTTTTGGGAATAGTACTTACAATATTTGTTGGAATCGTATCATTAGAAGGGACAATGTCTAGTAGCATTGATGGGATTACAGCAAAGACTAGTAAAGCTATTGTAAGTTCTGCAATTCCTGTAGTGGGAAAAATATTAGGAGATGCCGTAGATAGTTTTTTAGGTGGAGCTGTAATTATTAAAAATGCTGTACGGTTTACTAGGAGTCATAATTATTATAGGAATTGCAGTAATGCCAGTAATTAAACTTTCTATAATAACAATTGCATACAAACTAACTAGTGCTGCAATAGAACCTATAGCAGATAGTAAGATAACAGGTCTTTTAGAACAATTGGGAGACATATTTAAGCTGTTTTTGGGAGTTTTATGTGCATTATCTTTTATGCTCATAATAGGGACTACATTAGTTCTAAAAATATCAAATAGTGGAATGATGTATAGATAGGTGGATGTTATGATTGTTTTTTTAAGTACATGGGCAGAGAAAATTGCATTATCTGTAATTGTTATTTCAATATTAGAAATGTTGATACCTAATAATAAAATGAAAAAATATATACGAGTAGTTATGGGAATATTTATATTATTTAATATAATATCACCTTTAATAGAAGAAAAAGACTTAATAAATATGAATAATTTAGATTTAGATATAGAAACATTTTCACGGAGAAAGTAACACAAATGTTAATCAAGAATCAATGAATAGAAGACTTGAAGAGTTATACAATGAAGAATTAGAAAAGGATATTTCAAGAAAATTAAATGAAAAAGGTTATGAATTGATAGATTGTAAGATTGATGTGAAAATTGGAGATGAGGAAACTACCAAAATAAATAAAATAAAACTTTCAATAGAAAAGGTTGAAACATTAAATGATGAGGGACAAGAGAGTAGTAATAAAGAAGGATTAGAAGAAAAAATTGTAACAGAAATTGAAAAAATAAAAAAAGTTGATACAAAAGTAAAAAATGAAAACGAATCTGATACAGAAGAAAAAATAAAAACAGATAAAACTAAGTTAACTGAGCAAGAGAAACAAGAAGTGAAAAAATTTTTATCTGAAGAATATGAGGTGGAAGAAAAATGTTTAGAGATAAATTAAAGAAGATTTTTTTAAATGTAAAAGGTGAAGATGAGGAAGGAGAAACATTAGGAGATAATAAAAAGAAAATAGAAAATTTGGTATTTTTCATTGTTCTATTAATTATAACAATTGTAATTATTAATATTATTTGGAATGAAAATGATAAAAAATCTAATAATCAAGAAAACATAGATACAGGTAAAAAGCTAGCTATTACTAATGAATTAGATGCTACGAAAAGCGAAAGCAATACAGATTTATCAAGTCAAGCTGAAGAACTTGAGGAAAAATTAGAAAATATTTTATCTAAAATTCAAGGCGTTGGAGAAGTAAGTGTTTGTATAAATTATTCACAGTCCAGTGAAGTAGTAGCTATGTATAATGAAAATTCGAAAGTAAGTAGTACTGAAGAAACAGATACAGAAGGAGGAACAAGACAGATAGAAGAAACAGATACACAAAAAGAAATAATTTATCAAGAAGAAGATGGAGTGAAAACTCCGATTACGCAAAAGGTAATAAAACCTAAAGTAGAAGGTGCCATTATAACGGCAAAAGGTGCAAAAAATACAGATATAAAGACAAATATAATTCAAGCTGTAGAAGCAATTACTCGGATTGCCGACACACAAAATTCAAGTTTTTGAAATGAGTTAAGGAGGAATAGTATGAAAATATTCAAGAAAAATCAAATAATTATATATGTTATTGTTTTAATGCTGATGACAGCAGGGTATTTAAATTTTACCACAAAGCAAAAAGATGCTTTACAAACAAGTACTGAAACCGAAGAAATAGTAAATGATGAGTCTAAAGTTTCAGGCATTGGAGATGCAAGATTAGTAAGTAATAACGAAGTTGTATCAGAAGAAAATACCACGAATACCATTGATACAAGTAAAACTAATGAAATTAACGATAATACCAATATGGTTGATTCTAATACTATACAAGAAAATGTACTTGGTTCTAGTGAAGAGACTAGTTCTGGAAATGAAGATGAATATTTTACAAAATCAAAATTAGAAAGAGATACAATGTATTCACAAATGATTGAGACATATGAAAATATATTAAACAGTTCGAATTCACTAGAAACACAGAAACAATCTGTTACTCAAGAAATACAAAAAATAAATGAAACAAAAAACAGTATTATGATATGTGAAAATTTAATCAAAACTAAAGGATTTGAAAATAGCGTGATTTTTGTTAATGGTGATAGCATAAGCGTCGTTATAGGTTCTCCTGAAGAAATAAAGCAAGAGGAAGTTGCTCAAATTCAAAATATAATTTCCAGAGAATTTAAAGCTAATATAGAAAATATACATATATCAACAAAATAAGATGTAATGCACATAAATTGCATTACATCTTAAGCTATTTTTTCAGATATTTTTCGAATGTATTCTCCAATTTCTTCATTGCTTAAATCAAGTTCTATTATAAGTTTTTTTTAAGATATCTTTCCTTGGCAAATCTTCTTCGTTGTCAATTCTAACATACTGTCTTAGACTAATACCAAGAATTTGAGACATTTTTTCTTGTGTATATAATTTTTTTAATCTTTTTTCTTTTATCATAAAACCACATTGTTTATATATAAAACAATTATTACATAGTTTGGAAAATATTTGTATTGACATTTTATGACTAGAAAATAAAAGCCAATAAAAAATAGATTAAATAGTAGAAAAGTGTTGTAAAATTTTAAAAAATTGATATAATATAGATTGATGTATCAAAAGACTAAGGGGGAATAGAAAATGATAAAAAAAGTAGCAATTTTAGCAAATGGAGGAGATGTTTCAGGATTTAATGCTGTTATTAGAGCAATTAAAAGAACAGCAGAAACACATGGCATAGAATGCTATGGATATATCGATGGATATAGAGGATTAGTTGAAAATAACTATATAAGATTAGATGGAAGCGAAAAAGCATCTGGAATATTAACTAAAGGTGGTTCAATAATTGGATCATCTACAAATGCTATAGTATTCCATTATAAAGTAGAACATGAAGACGGAACAGTAACATATGAAGATTTATCTGATAAATGTGTTGAGAATGTTAAAAAAGCTGGATTTGACTGTGTATTTACACTAGGAGGAGATAGTACACAAAAATCCGCAAGAGACTTGTTCTTAAAAGGCATTAATACAATAGGAGTACCAAAAACAATAGATAATGATGTGGCATGTACTGATGTTACATTTGGGTATAATACAGCTGTACACGTTGCAACAGAAGCATTAGATAGATTACATACAACAGCCGAAACACACAACAGAATAATGGTATTAGAAGTAATGGGAAGATTTGCTGGCTGGATAGCTTTAGAATCAGCTATATCTGGAGGAGCAGATGTTGCACTAATTCCAGAAATACCATATGATATAAACAAAGCAGCAGAAGCTATAAAAAGAAGACAAAAAGAAGGCAAAAACTTTAGTGTTGTTGTAGTATCAGAAGGTGCTCATCCAATTAATGCTGCTCAAACAACACATTCAGCAGAAGGTATTGATAACGAAGCAGGAATAAGTGTAAAATTTGGAGGAGAAGGTAATAGAGTTGCAAAACAATTACAAGAACTAACAGGATTAGAATCTAGATGTACAATTCTTGGATACATGCAAAGAGGTGGTACACCAACAGCATATGATAGAGTATTGTCTACAAAGTATGGTGCAAAAGCAATGGAACTTGCAATGGAAGGAAAAT
The DNA here is from genome assembly GCA_945949485.1 of uncultured Clostridium sp. GTDB lineage: Bacteria > Bacillota > Clostridia > TANB77 > CAG-508 > CAG-269. The sequence goes on from CAMFER010000011.1 coordinate 11,443, forward strand.
TCGGAGTTCTAACAGTTATTAAGAATGGAAAATTAGACTGCGTTCCATTAGAAATTGTTGTAGGAGAAAATAAAGAAATTGGTGCTGTACAAGGTGGTACTGCGGAAAGTAATGTAAGATATGTAACAATGGATCATGATTTAGTAAAAACAGCAAGAAACATTGGAATAAATTTAGGTGACTAGTAATAATATTTAATGTAATAATTATAAATAGTTTGAAGGGAGAAAAATATGGAAGAAAACAATGAAAAAAAATTAGATGCAGAAGAATTAAAAAAAGAAGCAGCAGATGCTGTGAATCAAGTTAAAGATACTATTAAAAATGTAGATATAAGAAAAGATACTTTAGAAACCAAAGGATTTCTTACTGAAATGATAAAGAATCCTTTAGGAAAAATCAAAGAAGTTGCAACAAAAAATGATAGTAAATTTTTAAAATATGTAATAATTATAATAGCTATTTGGTGTGTAGCAGAACTTATTTATGAAAGTTTCACTCTTAATAACTTATGGGGATTTTCACATATAGGTACAAGTATATTATCAGTTATAATATCTGCAATAACACCAATAATAAGTGTTTTGATAATGTCAATAATCATATATGTATTAAATAAAACAAATAAAAAGAATATCACAACAGTATTTTCTGCAATTACAACAGCTAGTATTCCTTTAGTATTTTCATCAATTGTTAGTTTATTAAATTTAATAAATTCAAGAATTGGATTAATAACGTCTTCTTTCGCAAAATTATGTAATATTATTTCAATAATCTTATCATATTTTGCTATTAAAAATGTATTCGGAATCGAAAAAAACTCAGAATTTATCAAAAAATTCCTATTAATACAATTTATCTATTACGTTGTATATATAATTTTATCATTATTAGGAATATATATTTAATATATCAAAATATGGAAATAATAAAATTTACAATTTATAATAATTTAAAGTATAAAAGAAGAAAAGTCAGTTTTCTTCTTTTTTGCATTTTCTACAAAAAAAGACAAAAAAAGTGCGACAAAACATTCCTGGAACCAAGTGTTTCATTACAAATATATTACATTTTTATTACATTTAGGAAAAAACGTTGTATAAAAAAGTAGATATGATATAATTTAAGTAGAATTTTTGGATTACGAAGGAGGAGTAATTATGTTAAAATCAAACGTTGGATGGAGCACAAATGAAGATTGTTATACACAAGGAAAGGAATCTGCAAAAAAAGCAGTAGTTGATTTAATTCAAACAAAAGTAGCTTTTTTATATACATCAGTAGATTGTGATGTTAAAAAAGTATTAGAAGGAGCAAAATCAGAGTTGGGTACAGCTCCAATTATTGGATGTACATCAAGCGCAGGATTAATAGTACCAGATGGATTTATTTCTGGTGAAAAAGGATTTACAGGAATTTTAGCAATAGGAGATCCAGATACTAATGTTGGAGTAGCAGCTTCAGAAAGAGGAAAAGATCCTAGAGAAACAGGAAGAAAAGTAGCTTTAGAAGCTATGAAAAAAGCCGGAAGAGAAGATGCACCAGCATATTTCTATATGGTAGCATCACCAGCAGAAGAAGAATTCTATATTAAAGGTATCCAAGATGTTATAGGAATGGTACCAGTATTTGGAGGAAGTGCAGCAGATAATACTGTTGAAGGTAAATGGAGTATTTATTCAAATGATAAAATATTTGCAGATGGTGTAGCAGTAGCATTTTTCTATACAGACAAAGAAATGAAAAATGTATTTACAGGGGCATATAATGAAACAACAAATTCAGGAGTTATAACAAAAGTTAATGGAAATAGAACATTAGCAGAAATTGATGGAGTACCAGCTCTTAAAAAATATGCTTCTTGGACAGGTGCTAAAGCAAAAGAACTAAAAGAAAATAACTTATTAGTTACAACAATAACAAAACCATTAGGTGTAAAAGATAGATTAGGAGATTTAATTGCAATTCGTCATCCAATGTATGGAAATGAAGATGGATCAATGAATATAGGGGCAAATTTAGCAGTAAATACAGCAGTAATTCAAATGGAAGCATCTGTAGATGAATTAATTAATTCTACAGGAAAGACAATGAAAGAATTAAACAAAGAAATGAACGGAGATATAGGAGCATATTTATTAGTACATTGTGGTGGAAGAAGATTAGGTATAGGAGACAGAATTGATGAAGTTGCAAAACAATTAAAGAAAGAAGCAAAAGGAGTACCATTTATTACAATATTTACATTTGGTGAATATGGAGTAAAAGATAATGGTGGAAATACAACAGGAGGTTTAATGCTATCATTTACAGCATTTGGTAAATGAAGAGCAGGGAAAAAACCACTAATTCAAGAGAATAATAGTTATAAATGTATAACCGAAAAATATCATACTGATGATAAAATAAATGAGATTATGGTATGTAAAAATACTAATGTAAGTAATAAGGAGGGAGCAACTGTGAAAAACTTAATCGGATATGAATGGAAAGAAGCTTCAAATGGAGCTCAAATAGAAGTTGTTAATCCAGCAACTCAAGAATTGATAGATACTGTTCCAAATGTTACAGAAGAAGATGTTGATGAAGCAGTAAAAGTAGCAATGATAGAACAAAAAAAATGGGAAAAAGTATCTATATATGATAGAGCAGAAATATTATACAAATTTGTTGATTTGATAGAAGAAAACAAAGAAAGATTAGCTGTTCTATTATCAAATGAAACTGGAAAACCAATTAAAGAAGCAAGAGGAGAACTTGCAAATGTTAGAATTGGTGTAAGAGGATTTGTTGAAAAAGCTAAACATTATTATGGAGAAAGTATTCCAGCAGGAAGTGAAGCAGGGCAAGAAACTACAATGCAAATAACAAAAAGATATCCAATAGGAGTAATTGCAGCAATAATCCCATTTAACTTCCCAAGCGATTTATTCTGCCAAAAAGTACCACCAGCATTAATGATGGGAAATAGTATAATTGTAAAACCATCAAACTATAATCCATTAACATTAATTGAATATGTAAAATTGATGATAGAAGCTGGAGTGCCAGCTGGATGCATACAAGTATTAACAGGTGATGGACCAACAGCAGGACAAGCATTAGCAAGACATCCAGGAGTACATTTAGTATCTTTAACAGGAGGAACAGCAGCTGGAATTCAAACAATGGGAACAGCATCTAAAAATTTAACACATGTAATGTTAGAATTAGGTGGAAACGATGCATTTATCTTCTTGGAAGATGGAGATATGGATTTAGCAGTAAAAGAGACTATCTGGGGAAGATTATATAATGGTGGACAAGTATGTTGCGCAAGTAAACGTTTCTTAATTCATAATTCAAGAAAAGCTGAATTTATAGAAAGAATGAAAGAAGTTATATCAAACTTAAAAGTTGGAGATCCAATGAAAGAAGATACAGATATGGGACCAATGATTAATATAAATGCAGCAAAGAGAATAGAAGAACAAGTAAATCAAATGGTAGCAGAAGGAGCGACAATAGTATGTGGAGGAAAAAGAGAGGATGCATACTATTATCCAACAATTCTAGATAATGTAACAAAAGATATGGAAGTTGCAAAAGATATGGAAATATTTGGACCAGTAATTTCTGTAATTGGATTTGATGATGTAGAAGAAGCAATTGAAATAGCTAACCAATCTTCATATGGATTATGTGGATGCGTTATTTCAAAAGATGTTTCAAGAGCTATGAAAATAGCAGATAGATTAGAATGTGGTGGAGCTGTAGTAAATGGTGCAAGCTTCTATAGATCATTTGAAATGCCATTTGGAGGATGGAAACATTCAGGAATCGGAAATGAAGGAGTAGCAACAACACTTGCTGAAATGTCAAGATTAAAAACAATAGTATTAAAAAATATTCTATAATACTAACATATCAAATATTATAGATTCTAAAACAAAATAGAAAATATTTAATCTAGATAAAAAATAAGGAAGATGTTTCTTTTTGAATTTCAAAAAGAAACTCTTCTAATGTAATTTAGGTGATAGAATGAATAAAAAGAAAATAATAATTATATCAATTATAGCGGTTTTATTAATAGTTGCAGTTGCTATCGGAATATATATGTTTGTTGAAAATAAAAATAAAGAACAACAAAATATTTCTATAGTAAATGAAATATATTCAGATTTACAAAGCAGAGAAGAATATACATTTGAAGAGATATTAGATGAAAATAATAGATTATACTATGCTAAAAGTCAAGATAAGGCATATTTAGAAATAACTACGGACGGAAAAAAGGCTAAATATATAATAAAAGATAATAATACATATTATTTAGATGAAGAAAACAAAGTGTATTATACCTATTTAAACGATCAAGAAAATGTAAATATGATAATGGACAAGCTAATAGATTTAAAAGATTTAGAATATACAAGTAGTATAGAGACAATAGGTAGCAAAAATTATTTTTACCAACAATATGAAAATGTAGATTATTTTTTATTTGATACTTCAAAAGTAGTTGAAAACGAAGAAAATGTATCAACAATATTTTACTATAAGAATAAAAAACTAGAATATATAAGAACAATTGAAGGTGAAGAAACAGAATTACTTAAAGTCAATATAACATACGATGTAAATCAAAATTTATTTGAAATACCTGAAGGATATGTTCAAAAGTAAAACAAAATTAAACAAAAAATCAAACAAATTGATTAAATAGAAGTTAAAATATAAAGGAGGAGATTAAAAATGTCAACAAAGTTTGTTTTAAATGAAACTTCATATTTTGGAAAAGGAGCAAGAGAAGAATTAGCTGGAGAAATAAAAAACAGAGGATTTAAAAAAGTATTTTTAGTAAGTGATAAAGCATTAGTAGAAGCTGGAGTAACAAAAAAAGTTGAAGATGTACTAAATAATAGCGATATACCATATGAATTATATGATGAAATTAAACCTAACCCAACAATAAAAAATGTTACAGATGGAGTAGCTGCTTGTAAAAAATCAAAAGCTGATTTAATAGTAGCAGTTGGTGGAGGGTCAAGCATAGATACTGCGAAAGGTATATCTATAGTTATGACAAATCCAGATAGAGCAGATATAAAATCTTTAAATGGTCTTTCAAACACAGTAAATAGAGGAATGCCAATAATTGCATTACCAACAACAGCAGGTACAGCAGCAGAAGTAACAATTAACTATGTTATTACAGATGAAGAAGCAGAAGTAAAAATGGTATGTGTAGACCCTAACGATATACCAATTTTAGCAATAATAGATTCTGAACTTATGGCGTCAATGCCAAAAGGATTAGCTGCAGCTACAGGAATGGATGCATTAACACATGCAGTTGAAGGATATATAACAAAAGCACATAATGAAATGTCAGATATGTTTCATATGAAGGCAATAAAGATGATATTTAAATATTTAGCTAGAGCAGTAAATGATAAAGATGATGAAGCAGTAGAAATGATGGGATTAGCACAATATATAGCAGGAATGGGATTTTCAAATGTTGGATTAGGAATAGTTCATTCAATGGCCCATCAATTAGGTGCAGTATATGACACACCACATGGAATAGCAAATGCAATGCTTTTACCAACAGTTATGAGATTTAATGGAGAAGATCCAGCAACAGCACAAAGATTTAGAGAAATATTGGTAAATATAGGAAGACCAGATGCTCAAACATTAAATGATCAAGATGTAATAAACACTTTTGTATGGATGATATCAGAACTTAGTAAAGCAGTTGGAATCACAACAACAATAAAAGATTATGGAGCTAAAGAAGAAGATTTTGAAATGTTAGCAGAAAAAGCAATGAATGATCCATGTAAACCAGGAAACCCAAGAGATGTTTCAAAAGAAGATTTCATAGAATTATATAAAAGAGCTATGTAATTTTGGGACAGGTCCCTTTAAGACATTTTGACCAATTAGGGACAGATTAAATATAAAAATAAAACCTCAGGACTAAAAAAGTTCTGAGGTTTTGCACTAGTTAGGTTCTTTTTTTAACAAAAAAGTAATCTTAATTTCAGGATTGTTTAGATTTTTTAATTTGATTTCTAGAAATAAACAATCTTGATCTGGTAACTCTCGAAGTTGAGTGCTTTCAAAGTCCACATAGCATTCTTCTGGTTCTCTATTCTCTTCAGGAAAAGAAAAAGAAAAGACGAATTTTCCTAAAAACTTGTAACCAATAAAAAGTACAGAGTGCTTTTTTACAGATTCATCACAATTTTCACATGGTTTTATTGTGTTAAGATGAATAAAATTAATTAATGAAATATCTTCATCAATCCGCACAATGTTTTTGCAAAATGGACAAACATATCCAACAACTTTCCTTTCTGTCAAATTCAAGAATTCTTCAAATGTCATATAAATACCTCCTTGTGCACAAATAAGATTATATGTTAATCAACATAATAATATAATATAATCTTATAAAAGTATGATAAAATACTATTAAATAAAAGTCAAGTGAAAATAGATTTTTTTAAAATTATACTTGCAAAATGTTTAAAAATATGGCATAATATTAACATAAATGTAAAAGACTATAAAAAAGAGGAGTAGGTATAGACTAGTTTTTAGAGAATGGAAGTCGTTGGCTGTAAGCTTCTTAAATATAGATATACTGAAGGTAGCTTTTTTGTTGATATTTTGAACATCTAAAAGAAAAAGTAAAAATATCCGTTCAGGCAACGTTAAAAGCCAATTAAGATATATAACAAGTAAAGGTTATATAAATTAAGGTGGTACCGTGAGAATTAAGCTCGCCCTTATGTTAAGGGTGAGCTTTTTTGATATAAAGGAGGAATAAATGTATGTTAGGAGAAAAATTTAATCCAAAAGATTTTGAAGACGAAATTTATGCTAGATGGGAAAAAGAAGGTTGTTTTAAGCCAAGTATGGATAAAACTAAAGAAAGTTATTGCATAATGATGCCTCCACCAAATGTAACTGGAAAACTTCATATGGGGCATGCATTAGATGGAACAATACAAGATATATTAATTCGTTTTAAAAGAATGCAAGGATATAATACACTATGGCTTCCTGGATCAGATCATGCAGCAATATCTACAGAAATGAAAGTTGTTCAAAAACTAAAAGCAGAAGGAAAAAGTAAACAAGATTTAGGAAGAGAAAAATTCTTAGAAGAAGCTTGGGATTGGACAAGACTATATGGCGGAACAATTCAGAACCAACAAAAGAAATTAGGATGTTCCTGCGATTGGGAAAGACGTAGATTTACACTAGATGAAGGATTGTCAGAGGCAGTTCTAGAACAATTTATTAAACTATATAACGATGGATTAATATATAAAGGAACAAGAATGGTAAACTGGTGTCCAAATTGTCACACAGCAATATCAGATGCAGAAGTGGAATACAAGGAAGAAAATTCGCACTTATGGCATTTAAGATATAAAATAAAAGATGAAGATAGATATGTAGAAGTTGCAACAACTAGACCAGAAACAATGTTAGGAGATACAGCTGTGGCCGTTCATCCAGAAGACGATAGATATAAAGACATAGTTGGTAAAACATGTATTGTACCAATAGTAAATAGAGAAATTCCAATAATTGCAGATGAATTTGTAGAAAAAGAATTTGGAACAGGATGTGTTAAAATAACACCATCACATGATCAAAATGATTATCAAGCAGGTCTAAAACATAACCTACAATTTATAGAAGTGTTTGATGATAGAAGTATAATGAAAGATTTAATGCCTGAAGTTGAAGGTATGGAATCAATAAAAGCAAGACCTATTATTGTTGAAAAATTAAAAGAATTAGGAGCTTTGGTTTCTATAGAAGATTATACTCATAATGTTGGAAAATGTGAAAGATGTAAAACAACTGTTGAACCAAGAGTTTCTGAACAATGGTTTGTAAAGATGAAAGAATTAGCTAAACCAGCAATAGAAGCAGTAAAAAGTGATGATGTCAAATTTGTACCAAAAAGATATGAAAAAACATATTTTAATTGGATGGAAAACATTCAAGATTGGTGTATTTCTAGACAACTATGGTGGGGACATAGAATACCTGCATATTATTGTAAAGATTGTGGACATATAAATGTAGCAAAAGAAATGCCAGAAAAATGTGAAAAATGTAATGGGACTAATTTAGAGCAAGACCAAGATACATTAGATACATGGTTTAGTTCAGCATTATGGCCATTTTCAACTTTAGGTTGGCCAAATAGAGATTCAGAAGATCTAAAAACATTTTATCCTACAAATGTATTAGTAACAGCATATGACATTATATTCTTCTGGGTTGCAAGAATGATTTTCTCTGGATTATATTCAATGAAAGAAAAGCCTTTTAGTGATATATTAATTCACGGAATAGTTCGTGATAGTCAAGGAAGAAAAATGTCAAAAACTCTTGGAAATGGTGTAGATCCAATAGAAGTTATTGAAAAATATGGAGCAGATGCATTAAGATTTTCTGTACTTTCAGGAACAACAATGGGAAATGATATAAAATATATGCCAGAAAAATTAGAACAAGCTTCAAATTTTGCAAATAAAATATGGAATGCAGCTAAATTCATAATAATGAATAGACCAGAAGAAGAGAAAATCATTAAATTTAGAAAAGAAAACTATAATGAAAAAGAAAATAAATATAAAGAAAATTCATTAAGAATAGAAGACAGATGGATACTAAATAAATTAAATACATTAGTAGGAGAAATAACTACAAATATTAATAACTATGATTTAGGTGTTGCCATTGATAAAATATATAACTTTATGTGGAATGAATACTGTGATTGGTATATAGAAATAGCTAAGCTAAGATTATATAATGGAACAGAAGAAGATAAAATACAAGTTTCATATGTTTTAGATGAAGTTTTTAGAACAGCTTTAAAACTATTACATCCATTTATGCCATTTATAACTACAAAGATATATGAAAATTTAATAAGATATGATAATAAAGAACTAATGCTAACTAGCTGGCCAATGGTAAATAAAGAAATTACATACAATAAAGAAGAAGAATTAATTGAAAGAATTAAACAAATAATAGTTGAAATAAGAAATATAAGAAATACAAAAAATATACATCCTAAAAAGAAATCAGAAATTATTTTAGTAACAACTAAATACAACGAGAAACTAAAAGAATTAGAAGATATAATATTAAAATTTGGTTTTGCCAATAAATTAACAATAAAGAAGACAACCGAAGGTGTTGACAAAGATTCTATACATGTAGTTACTGATGATATCGATGTATTTATACCTTTAAAAGAATTAGTAAATATGGAGGAAGAAAAAGCAAGACTAGAAGAAGAAAGAAAACGATTATTAGGAGAAATTACAAGATGTGAAAAAATGCTTTCAAATCCTGGTTTTATGAATAAAGCACCAAAAGCTAAAATAGATGAAGAAACAGAAAAATTAAAGAAATACAAAGAAATGTTAGCTAAAGTAGAAGAAAGCTTAAATTAAATATAAAATTAAAAAGACACTAGAAAAAACTAGTGCCTTTTTAATTGGAAGTAATAATAGAAGTACCTTTGATAAAATAAAAAGATGTCGAAAACTTCTAATAAATCGACAAAACTTCTATTATTTTGCTCTTGGAAAATAATGTAAAAAGCAATATAATACAAAATGTAAAAAATGCAAAGGAGGAAAAAATGGAGTCAAATTATTTTAAAGAAGACAAGCTTCTAGTCTTTAAAATTACAGAAGAAATTGATGAACATAGTGTACAAATGATAAGGGGGAAAGCAGATTATGAAATTAAAAGATATATGCCTAAAAGAATTGTATTTGATTTTGATAGTGTCACTTTCATGGATAGTGCAGGAATAGGTTTAATTATAGGAAGATATAAATTAGCAAGTATGATAGGAGCAAAATTAGAAATGAAAAACCTATCAAATGGTGTAAGAAAAATATTTGAGATGAGTGGATTATTAAGATTAATTCCAGAAACTAAGAATAAGGAAAGTAGCTTAAATGCTATCTAAGAAGGGAGATAATATGAAAGAGACAATAGATAATGAAATGAAATTAGAGTTTATAAGTAAGTCTTCAAATGAAGCTTTTGCGAGAGTTGCAGTAGCAGCATTTGCATCACAACTAGACCCAACAATAGAAGAATTAGCAGATATAAAAACAGCTGTATCTGAAGCTGTAACAAACAGTATTATACATGGATATGAGACAAAGGTAGGAATAGTTAAAGTTGCAGGAAAACTAATAGGAAACAAGATAGTAATAGAAGTATCAGATAATGGAAAAGGAATAGAAAATATAGAAATGGCAAAAGAACCGTTGTACACAACAAAGCCAAATTTAGAAAGATCAGGAATGGGATTCACAATAATGGAAAGTTTTATGGATGAAATAGAGGTAGAATCTATTTTAGGATTAGGAACAAAAATAACTATGAGTAAAACTATAAAAAATAAAATAGATAACAAAGAGGAAAAGTTCGAAATATTTGCAAAAAAATAAAGAAGTGGGGTAATTATGTACGAAAGTAATTTAGAATCTATAAAAAAAGCCCAAACTGGAGATAAACAAGAATTGGAAAAATTGATAAATAACAATAATCGGACTTATTTGGAGCATAGTAAAAAGATTTAATGGTAGAGGATATGAATTAGAGGATTTATATCAGATAGGTTGTATTGGCTTTATAAAAGCTATAAAAAGATTTGATTTAGAATATGAAGTAAAACTTTCAACATATGCAGTACCATATATGATTGGAGAAATAAAAAGATTTATAAGAGATGATGGACCAATAAAAGTAAGTAGAAGTATAAAAGAATTAAATATAAAGATTAATGAAATAAAACGAGAGTATTTGTCAAAAAAAGGAGAAGAAATATCAATAGAGGAAATATCAAAAGAATTAAAAATATCAAAAGAAGATATATGTTTAGCATTAGATTCAACTAATAATATTGAATCAATTGATAATGCAACATATTATAATTACAAAGATGGAAATAAAATAAATTTAATCGAAAAACTTTCTTCAAATAAAGAGAATGAAGAAGATAAAATAGCAAACATGCTTACAATAAAGCAATTAATAAAGAATCTAAATAAAAGAGATAAAGAAATAATAATGTTAAGATATTTTAAAGAAAAAACGCAAACACAAGTAGCAAAAATATTAGGAATAACACAAGTCCAAGTATCTAGAATAGAAAGAAAAATACTAGATGGAATGAGACAGGAGTTCCAGCTTTAAAGTGTCTTACTTTTTTTGTCACAAAATGTCGTTTAAAGACAGTAGGTAATATGTCAAGAGGAAAATAAAAAATTTTCCAATTATTTTTTATCAAAATAATGAAAAATTGGCACACTTAATAGAATATGCTAAAATAGCACATTTTGGTAGACATAATATATGATCAATTATTACGATTATCTAATTTGGTTGTAGAGTAAAGTTGATTATGGTGTAGCAAACCAAAAATTAACCTTACTAGTTTTCTAGCAGAAAGTGCTAAGGCACGCTTATGTGCACCTCTACTAACTTCATTGTATTTGCAAGTATAAAATTCATTAAAATCTTTAGAATGATTTTTTAAGGAAGAAACAGCTTCAATTAAATAATAACGAAGATATTTGTTTCCAGTTTTAGCTTTATCGATAACTTTAAGATTATCTTCTAAAGCTTTAATAGTATTAAAAGATGAAGAGATAGCAACATTAATAGGGTCATATGCAACTTTATCAAGCCTGTAAGAATCACGAGCAATTTTCTTAAGAAGTTTAACATTTTCTTCAGGATTAGAAAAACGAGATTTGCCTTTTTCCATAATGAAATTAATCATATCTTCATCAGACATATTAACAATATCATCTGGAGTAAAGTCAGCAATAATTGACCTGGATGTATTGCCAAACATATCACTAAAAGGTTCGTCTTCTTTTTTAGCAATATAAAGAGAACTGAATTTTAGATAAATATTGCTCATCATATAAGTTTTTTCTCTCATAATAGTTTTTACTAGATGAAAACGTTGACGAGTCAAGCGTTGAAGAGCGAAAAGCTGAGAAGCTTTGTATGGTTGTTGGTTTATTCGACCACAACGAGCCATATCAGCTAAAACAAAAGCGTCTTGAGGATCAGTTTTATCCATATCAGAATAAGTTTTTCTAAAATTACTAGATTCTTTAGGGTTAATAACAAACACTTTAGAATTAAAATTAAAGAGTGAATTGTTAGAAGCCAAAAAGTTAGCAATATGGAAACTAAAAATATTAGTAGATTCCAAGACAAGAGTAACAAATTTTAAGTCATTTTCTTGAAGGGCATTAAAGATTCTCTCTACCGCGATTTCGCTACTAGGTAAATCATTAGTAATAGAGAAATCTAAAATATGTTTACCTTCAAAATTAATGGCACAAAAATAGTTGCTAGAAGAACTAACATCAATGCCTACAAACAAAGTAGATAAAACATCTTTATTCATAAAATCACCGCCTTTCTTGATAGAATAAAGATAAAATAAGGACTATTCCTTAGCAATTAAAAATAAAATCAACCTCGCATATAAGCATTCATTTAATTATTGTTAATGCTATTGCTACGATAACCAATAATTGAAGATGCAGCAGTTGGTAAGAAAATAATTTTTAATGTAAGGCTTCACTCTTTACGAGCAATACCAAAAGGTTTGCAGGAGATGAAAAAGTTTGCCTTAAGTTGTATCTAACAAGATTACACTAAAGAATAGTCTAATTAGAAAGGTCTATTTAAAATAAAAAATATAAAAGAAAGAATATGTTTATAAAATTTATATTAAATAAACCCTATAAACATATTATACGAGGAGATTATTAGATGAAAAAAATAATCATATACTTATTACTATTTATAACTATTTGTTTCATATTACCAGCATTAATAAGTAAAAAACCAGTACCAGTCTCGACGCCAGAAGAAAATAATAATAATTATAAAAATACTGAAACTGAAGAATATGATTATATAAATTATGGAAAAATAAAATTATTACATAAAGAAACAGGACAAGTGGAAGAAGTAAATATAGATGATTATCTTTGTAATGTTGTTTCAGCTGAAATGCCAGCTGATTATGAATTTGAAGCACTAAAGGCTCAAGCTGTTGTTGCAAGGACATATATAGTTTATAAAATACAAAATAAAAAACATGAAAATGCTGACATATGTGATGATTCGACTTGTTGCCAAGCTTGGATATCAAAAGATGATAGATTAGCAAGATGGGAAGAGTCTAAAAGAGAATCTAATTGGGAGAAGATATCTAAAGCAGTAAATGAAACAGCAGGCAAAATAATAACTTATGATAACAAACCAATAAATGCCTTTTTTCATTCAAATAGTGGTGGTAAGACAGAAATACCTGTAAATGTATGGGGCGGAGGTAGTGACATGCCATATTTACAAGTAGTAGAAACAGCTGGAGAAGAAGGATATTCACAATATAATTCTGAAATAGAGTTAACAAATGAAGAATTATTAGAAAAGATAAAAGTTAAGTATCAAGATATACAAATAGATTTTCAAAATAATGAAGATATAAAAATATTGGAATATACAGAAAGCCGGAAGAGTAAAAACTGTAAAGTTCGGAAATCACGAAATAGCAGGGACAGAAGTTAGAACATTACTTTCACTTAAATCTACAAATTTTGAGATAATAAAAGAAGATGGAAAAATAAAATTTGTTGTTAAAGGTTATGGACATGGTGTTGGAATGAGTCAAACAGGAGCTGACGCAATGGCAAAAGAAGGTAGCAACTTTGAAGATATAATTAAGCATTTTTATGTTGGTGTAGAAATTAAAGATATTAATAGTATATAAATGTATAATCTTCTAAAATTAGGAAATACTTAAATATAAATAAAGATATTAAAGGAGGATTATATGAGAAGAAATTCAAGAATTAAAAATCAAAAAGAAAAAAGTGTCACAGATAAAATTATTATATACTGTGGTATAGGTGTAGCAATTCTTACACTTGTATTAGTAGGACTTCTAATTTATGGTAAAAGTTTAAGTGATAATGTAAAAGATAGCACGATGAGCCTAGAAAAAATGAGTAGTATTAATCAAACTACTGAAAATACTTTAAATAAAAATACAGCAAGTGCAAGTACTGATATAGGGAAAAATGTAGAAGAATCAAAAGAAGAATTAAATACTACTAATAACTCTAATACTATGCAGAATTCTACAACTTCAAATACAGTAACAAATACAGCTAAATCAAATAACACAACAACAGAAAATACTCAAACTGTTCAAGAAACAAAAAAAGAGTTAAGCTTTCAAAAACCTGTTGATGAAGAAATTATGAGAGAATATGCTAAAGATAACCTAGTATATTCAGAAACATTACAAGAATGGACTACTCATTTAGGAATTGATATTAAGGCAGATAAAACAACTGTCGTAAAAGCAGCAGAAGCGGGTACAGTAAAATCTATAAAAAATGACCCAAGATATGGATTAACAATAGTTATAGAACATGATAATGAATTTCAAACAGTATATTCTAATTTGCTAACTTCTGAGTTTGTGGTAGAAGGAGAAAAAGTAGAAAAGGGACAAAGTATAGGAACAGTAGGAAATACTGCAGCATTTGAAATTGCTGATGAACCACATCTTCATTTTGAGATATTAAAAAACTCTATTCAAGAAGATCCAACTATTTATATAAAATAATTAATATGGCTCTGTGCATATAGCAGAGTCTATTTTTATTTTTTATTTTTTAATAAAAATATCAAAAATATGTTTGACATTTTTTTGTTTGTATGATAAGATGTGAAAAAATGAGAATGGAGTTGAAAGACTATGCCTAGAAAGAAACCAGAATTAAATAAAAGAGAGAAAGCTATATTGAAATTTATTGAAAAACAAATTATGTCACAAGGATATCCACCTTCAGTAAGAGAAATAGGAAAAGCTGTAGGCTTAAGTTCAACTGCTACAGTACATGGATATTTATCTAAATTAGATGAAAAAGGATATATTAAAAAGCAAGATAAAAAAGGTAGAACATTAAGATTACTAAAAGGTGGTTCAGGAGAAAAGAAAAGAACATCAAGCAAAGATTTCTACACACAAAAAGAATTAGTTGAAGTTCCTATAATTGGTAGAATAACAGCAGGAGAACCAATTCTTGCAGTAGAAAATGTTACAGATACTTTCCCAATTCCAATAGATTTTGTTGGTAATTCTGAAAGCTTTATGCTTACAGTTAGAGGTGAAAGTATGATTGAAGCTGGTATACTAGATGGAGACTATATTTTAGTTAAAAAACAAAATACAGCTAACAATGGAGAAATCGTTGTTGCTTTAATCGGAGATGAAGCAACAGTTAAAACTTTCTATAAAGAAAAAGATCATATTAGATTGCAACCAGAGAATTCAACAATGGATCCAATAATAGTTCCAACATGTGAAATTCTAGGAAAAGTTGCAGGTGTATTTAGAAAAATGTAAAAGTTCACAAAAAATTCACATTAATTAATTGACAAATGACACTGCGTCACATATAATGGAAGCAGTGTCATTTTTATTGGAAAGAAAGGAGAAAGAGATGTTAAAAGTATTAAAAAATTTAAAAAAGTCTTGGATTGCAGTAATAATAATTGTTTTACTTTTGTGTTTACAAGCAGCTACTGATTTAGCTCTTCCAGATTATACATCAAAGATTATAAATACAGGAATTCAAGCACGGAGGAATTGAAATAGCAGTTCCAGGAATAATTTCAAAGGAAGATTTAGAAAATCTAACAGTTTTAATAGGAAATCAAGAAGTTTTATCTAAATATACTTTAGTGGAAAATACAGCTGATTTATCAAAGGAAAATGAGAAGATTGCTAAAAAATATTTAGGTAACGAATATGAAGAAAAAATATCAGAAAGACCAGTTTATATACTAAATGATATATCAACTGATGAAAAACAGGAATTAGCATCAGAAATAGCTGGACCATTGATGGAAATGTCTACTATAGCAAATGAAGAAACAGAAAAGCAAATAAAGGAGAAAATGACTGTAGGATTAAATGATTATCAAAAATCTATAATTGAAAACCAAGAATTGATTGATATATTAAAAAATATGCCTCAAGAACAAAGAGAGCAAATGTTAGCTCAATTTACTGAAAAAGTTACAAGCTTACCAGATTCTATAAAAGAGCAAGGAGCAGTTAGTTCAGTAAAAGAAATATATAACAAATTAGGTGTAGATACAGATAAATTACAAAATGATTATATATTTATGACTGGATTAGAAATGCTAGGAATAGCTTTAGTTAGTATGATTTCAGCAGTTGTAATAATGTTATTCTCTTCAAGAGTTGCAGCTAAATTAGGAAAAACATTAAGAGATAAAGTGTTTAAAAAGGTTATAGGATACTCAAATAAAGAATTAAATCAATTCTCAACAGCATCTTTAATAACTCGTAGTACAAACGATATACAACAAATTCAACAACTTATAACACTATTATTTAGAGTTGTAGTATATGCTCCTATTGTAGGTATAGGTGGATTTATAAAAGTTTTGACTAATAGTGACAATCAAATGGCTTGGATAGTTGGTGTAGCAATACTTGCGATTTTATTTATAGTTGGAACATTATTTGCAATAGTAATGCCAAAATTCAGAAGATTACAAGATTTGATAGATAAATTAAACCAAGTATCAAGAGAAATATTAACAGGTATGCCTGTCATAAGAGCTTTTAATAAGGAAAAGAAAGAAGAAGCAAGATTTAATGTTGCAAATAAAGATTTGATGAAAGCAAATATATTTGTAAATAGAGCAATGTCAATGATGATGCCTTTATTAATGTTAGTAATGAACTGTATCATGATATTAATTGTATGGGTTGGAGGTCATAATGTAGACCACGGAAATATGCAAGTAGGAGATATGATGGCTTTTATCCAATATACAATGCAAATTGTAATGGCATTCTTAATGATTTCAATGATATCTATAATGATGCCAAGAGCAGCAGTATCAGCAAGGCGTATAAATGAAGTAATAGATACACAATCAAGTATTAAAGATAAAAAAGAAACAAAAAAATTAGATAGCACTAAAAAAGGTTTAGTAGAATTTAAAAATGTATCATTTAGATATCCTGATGCAGATACAGAAATATTATCAGATATTAATTTTACAGCTAAACCAGGAGAGACAACAGCTTTAATTGGAAGCACTGGTAGTGGTAAATCAACAGTTGTAAATTTAATACCAAGATTTTATGATGTAACAGGTGGAGAACTTTTAGTAGATGGAGTAAATGTAAAAGATTTAAAACTAAAAGATTTGAGAGATGTAATAGGATTTGTGCCTCAAAAAGGAATATTATTCTCAGGTACAATAGAGTCAAATATCAAGTATTCAAATGAAAATATGTCTGATGAACAAATGGAAGAAGCAGCTAGAATAGCACAAGCTACAGAATTTATTGAAGGTAAAGAAAAAAGATATAAAGAACCAATAGCTCAAGGTGGTGGAAATGTTTCAGGAGGGCAAAAACAACGTTTATCAATCGCCAGAGCAATTGCAAAAGATCCAGAAATATTTGTATTTGATGATAGTTTTTCAGCTTTAGATTTTAAAACAGATAGCAAATTAAGAGAGGCATTAGCTGAGAAAACTAAGGATAAAACAGTTATTATTGTAGCTCAAAGAATAAGTACAATTATGAATGCAGAAAAAATAGTTGTATTAGAAGAAGGAAAAATCGTGGGAATAGGAACTCATGAAGAATTAATGAAAAACAATGAAACATATAGACAGATAGCATTATCACAACTATCTGAAGAAGAATTAGGCGAGAAGGGAGGTAATTAGAATGCCAGGACCAATGGGAGCAATGAGAGGACCAGCGCAACATCAACAAGTAAATGTTAAAGATTTTAAGAAGACAACAAAAAAATTAATAAATGGATATTTATCAAAATATAAATTAGCTTTAATAGTAGTTTTTATATTTGCAATAGGTAGTACAATATTTACAATAGTTGGGCCTAAGATTTTAGGAAATGCAACAACTGAGATTTTTAATGGAATTATGGGAAAAATGTCAGGAGGAGCAGGAATAGATTTTGGTAAAATAGGCCAAATAGCAATTACATTAGTAGTATTATATTTAATAAGCGCATTATTTTCTTTTATACAAGGATTTACTATGACTGGTGTAGTACAGAAATTAACATATAAACTAAGAGATGATGTTGCTGTTAAGATAAATAAATTGCCAATGAGATACTTTGATAAGAAAACAAATGGAGAAGTTTTATCTGTTATAACAAACGATGTTGATACATTAAGTATGAACTTAAATCAAAGTATTACTCAAATTATTACATCTGTTTGTACAATAATAGGTATTTTAGTTATGATGTTTTCTATAAGTTGGCAAATGACATTAATTTCACTAATTATCCTTCCAATTGCAGGAATATTAGTAAAATTTATTGTAAGTAAGTCACAAAAATATTTCAAAAGACAACAAGATTATTTAGGATATGTAAATGGGCAAGTAGAAGAAATATATGGAGGATTAAATATAGTTAAAGTATTTAATGCAGAAGGAAAAGTTGTAAGTGAATTTGAGAAAGCTAATGATGAACTATATAAAGCAGGATGGAAAGCTCAATTTTTATCAGGTTTGATGCATCCGGTAGTAAACTTTATTTCAAATATTGGATATGTTGGAGTTGCAGTTGCAGGAGGATATTTAGCTGCAGGAGGAATAATTACAGTGGGTAATATACAAAGCTTTATACAATATAACAAGCAATTTACACAACCAATAAACCAAATAGCTCAAATATCTAGTATGTTACAAGCAATGGTAGCTGCTGCTGAGAGAATATTTGAATTCTTAGAAGAAAAAGAAGAAGTAGTTACTACAAAAGGAAAAATTGATACTGATAAATTAAAAGGAAATGTTGAATTTAAACATGTAAAATTTGGTTATGATGAAAATAGAACAATAATAAAAGATTTTAATGCTAAAGTTACTGAAGGACAAAAAATAGCAATAGTAGGACCAACAGGAGCAGGTAAGACTACAATGGTTAAATTACTAATGAGATTCTATGATGTGACAGGTGGAGAAATTTTATTAGACGGACATAATGTTAAAGATTTTGCAAGAGGAAACTTACGTAAAATGTTTGGTATGGTATTACAAGATACATGGCTATTTGGAGGAACAGTAAAAGACAATATAAAATATGGAAGAGAAGATGCAACAGATGATGAAGTTATTGAGGCAGCAAAAGCAGCACATGTGCATCACTATATAAAGACATTACCAAATGGATATAATTCAGTTATAAATGAAGAATCATCTAATATATCAGCAGGACAAAAACAATTATTAACTATAGCAAGAGTTATACTTGCAGATCCTAAAATACTAATATTAGATGAGGCAACAAGTTCAATAGATACAAGAACAGAAATACAGATACAATCAGCTATGGATAACTTAATGCAAGGAAGAACAAGTTTTATAATTGCCCATAGATTATCTACAATAAAAAATGCAGATTTAATATTAGTTATGAAAGAAGGGAATATTGTAGAACAAGGAACTCATGAAGAATTATTAGAGAAAAATGGAGCTTATGCCGAATTATATAACAGTCAATTTGATGTTGAAGAAGAATAGTATAATTACAAATAAAGTACGTGAATTAACATGTACTTTATTTTTATTTTAAAAAACATATAACTTTTAATCTTTTTAATTGTCTAATAGATATAGAAAATAAATGAAGGATAATTATATGGAAGAAGATAAAAAGCTATATAAAGAGTATCTAAACGGAAATGAAGAAGCTTTTAATAAAATTGTAAATAAATATAAAACTAATTTAATCTATTTTATATCTACATATGTTAAAGATTTGGATGTGGCAGAAGATATTTTTCAAGATAGCATAATCTATATAATAGAAAATAAGGAAAAATATGACAATAAATATTCACTAAAAGCATATTTATATCTTATTGCAAAATCAAGAGCATTAAACTAAATAAAAAAGAATAATAAAACTATAAGATTAGAAGATGATTTAGAGGAAAAAGAACTATTAGAAGAAATAATATGTTCAAAAGAAAGAAAAGAAAAAATTTTAGAAGCTATAAATGAATTACCAAAAGAATATAGAAGAGTTATATATTTAACAAAAGTTGAAAAACTTTCATATAAAGAAACAGCAGAGATTATGGATAAAAAGGTTTCACAAATAAGGACTCTTGCACATAATAGTAAGGAAAAATTAAAAAAAATATTGTAAAGAGAAAAAATTATAGAAATTAAGGGAAAGAAAATAATAAAATTATTAGTTTTAATATTAACAATTGGAATTTTAACTTCAGGAATAGTATATGCGGGCATAGCTGTATATAAAAAATACATTTGGAAAGAACCAGAAAGATATAATGTTGAGAAAGAAAAAAAGGTGACAAATGAAGATTTAAATGAAGCGATTTCACAAGAAGAAGCTATAGAAAAAGCAAGAGAGATAATTAAAAAACTAGGATATTATGAATTTAATGTAGAAAAAGTAGAACTTATAAAATATCCAGACGATTATGAAATGGAATGGATGATTATAGGTAAAGAGCAAATAAGCATAAATTTAGATGCATATACAGGGAAATTAGTATCATTTTCTGCTTACAATTTAGATGATACAAAAATAGAAAACAAGTTAGGTAAAGAAGAAGTAGAAAAAGTTATGACTGACATATACGAAAGATTAGGATATAGCAAGGAAGAATATATACTAACAGCCTTAAATAAAGTAGAGATTACAGATGATTCTCCGCTTTGGCAAGGAGATTTTTGTAAAATTTATGATGGAATAGTAAATGAATTTGAATGTATAAGATTAACAGTAATTCCAGAAACAAATGAATTAAGAGGTGTAAATGTATTTGACTGCAAAACAGAAAATAATCCAGTAATAATTTCAGAAGAAGAGACAATTCAAATTGCTAAAGACTTTGAAAAATTAAATACAATGGTATATCACGAAGAAATGAATGAAAAAGAACAAGAAGAAAAAATAAAAGAAAATACAACAACTAATCAGAATACTAATGAATTATATGACTATAGATTAGAAGAATTAGTTAGAAAAGTTTGGAGAGTGGAAATAGAATATAAAAATGATGTGTTTACAGAACGAGATTCATATTTTGTAGATTGTGAGACAGGGAAAATACTAGGAGGAGATTCAATAAAATAAAATGTTAGATAATTAAATTTAAAATATAAAAATTACTTTATACAAAAGTATAGAGTAATTTTTTTTGTGATATTATATAAAAATAAGATATATATTGGAGAAAAATATGAAAAAAGAAAATATTTATAAAATTTTATATGTTATTTCTGTAATCCTATTAATTGCTTTTGTAATTATACTAGGAATAGATTATTTTAATTATGATAAGATTAACAATTCTGCTCCTTTTTATGTTTTCATCTTAGTTAGAATATTTGAATTTGTAGTACCAAGTATAATAATTGCCATTATTGCAAAAATAGTTAAAAAGAAGTTTGGAAAATAATAAAATATAGAGGTAATAAAATGAATTTAGATAAAGATAAATATAATATAATATAATATAATATAATAACTTTATGCGGTTCAGTTAGATTTAAAAAAGAATTTTTAAAAATACAAGAAAAACTTACTTTAATGGGAAATATTGTTTTTACTCCTAATTTTTTTAATACTATAAGAAAAGAAGAGATAACTTTAGAGATAAAAGAAATGCTAGATAAGATGCATAGACAAAAGATAGATTTATCAGATGAAATTTATGTAATTAATCCAGGAGGATATATCGGAGAAAGCACTAAATCTGAAATTGAATATGACAAAAGAAAGGAAAAGAAAGTTTCATATTTGGAAAATGTATATAAAGAATAATAAAAATTATATACATGAATGTTGATAAAATAGTAATTTTTTGTTTAAATAAAAATATAAATTCACAAAAAATTCACAAAGAATTAGCACTCTACACTTGACATTGCTAAAAATAGTGATACAATATAAATGTAATGAGAATTACATATATGTGCATACCCTTGAAACAGAGTATCAACACATAAAAAATTATTTTGTAAAAGGAGTGGTTTTTATGATGATGATACCAAGAA
This sequence comes from uncultured Clostridium sp., assembly GCA_945949485.1. GTDB lineage: Bacteria > Bacillota > Clostridia > TANB77 > CAG-508 > CAG-269. Next base: position 33,674 of record CAMFER010000011.1, read on the forward strand.
AAAGGAACGAATTTGATTTGTTCAGAGATTTTTTTGAAGGAGATGATTTCTTTCCAATTAGAAGAGAAAGTGCAATAATGAAAACAGACATAAAAGAGAAAAAAGATAAATACATTATCGAAATGGATCTTCCTGGATATGAAAAAGAAAACATTAACCTATCATTGAAAGATGGATATTTGGAAGTAACAGCTGAGGTTAAGAAAGAAGAAGACAGTGAAGAAAAGGACAAATTTGTTCATAAGGAAAGATATTACGGACATTGCTCAAGAAGTTTTTATGTGGGAGAGCAAATTAAAGAAGAAGATGTAAATGCAGAATTTAAAAACGGTATATTAAAAATTTGTATTCCAAAAAAAGAAGAAAGAAAAGAACTTCCAGAAGCAAAACATATTGAAATTAAATAATATTTATAAGGAAATGGTTTTATATAGAATCATTTCCTTATTTAATATATAAATTACAATAAATGTGTGAGATTAATAGTAATTTGTAGCTGAGGTTGAGTTTGAAAGTTTAAATAAAAAAATTATAGATTTTGAGGTGGGTATATAAAATATGCTCATCTTTTATTATGTCAATTTAATATTGTATAATATATAGAGAGTTCTATATACTGCAAACTATCAAAAAAATGTAAGGAGGTAATTGCCATGAGAGAATTGTTTGTTGAAAAAGTAATTGATTTGGCAGGAGAATTTTTAGACAATAACCAAAGAATAAAATTAAAAGAAATACTTACAGAAATATGTTTAAATTATCACATTGAAATGTTAGAACAAAACCGAAAACAAGAAATACAAAAGAACAATGAAGAAATATTAAATAAATTTATATCATCA
>CAMFER010000012.1 GCA_945949485.1 uncultured Clostridium sp.
GTATGGTGGTGTGAGAGGGGAGAAATTCATTAAGAATTATCCTCTACTCGATTATTTTATTCGTTATAATCATTATCTATAAATTCATATTTCCTAGAATAATCTTTTGTTTTTTCATTTGACATATATACTTCAGAACGGTTTTGTTTTAAAAATTCAATTATTTCATAAACATTTATCCAAATTTCATTAGGACTATCAACTTGAGATTCATCAAAAATTAATTGCATACCAAAATGAAGATGAGGAATATTTATATTATTAACATTTTCTTCAACGCTATATCCAGTCATTCCAAGATATCCGAATTACATCTCCAGCATTTACGGTAGATCCAACTTCTAAACCTTCTACATAGGGATGATTTTTTCGCAAGTGAGCATAGTAGTAATATCTTTTAGAATCAAAACTTCTAATTCCAATTCTCCATCCACCATATTGATTCCAGCCCAAGTTTTCTATAACTCCTGATTCTACAGCAATTATAGGGGTTCCAATTTGACCCATTAAATCATTACCAAGATGAGTTCTTTTAAAGCCATACGATCTTGATGCTCCAAAATCTTTATAATGGTTAAAACTATAATTTTTAGCAATAGGAAGAAAAGCTTTTAAGCCATAGTTGTTTTCGAATGAAGAATTTCCAGATTCATCAATTCTCTGTATAGAATAATTACCAATAAAACCACTAAGAACAGCAGATAAACTTTCATAATAATAATTATAAAATTTCATATTATTAGATAAATCAGAAATACTTTCTCCAGAATTTAAACTTTGAACCAATTTATCTAAATCTGAAGAATTATATTTTTCAAAATTACCACCATATTTGCAAGAAAGATAAGCTAATAATTCAATCCAATTAAATTTAATTTCATTATTATTTTTATGAGAATCAATATCCAATTTTGCTGTTTCTTTCATAGCTTTAGCTGTGACGTCAAAATCAACCCATTTTATATAATCATCTTTTTTTTCTTTTTGATTTTCATTATCTGCCAAAGAATAGAAAATAGATATAGAAACCAATATAAAAATGATTAATAATACAAAAGTAAAAATCTTTTTATTTAGTTTAAAACTCTTTATAAACAATATTTACACCTCTATATAAATATATGGAAATAGAATAATTAATATGATACAATTGTTAATATAAAATTAGGAGGAGATATTATGAATGAATATATGAAAGTAGCAAAAGAAAAAGCAGATGAAGGAATAAAAAATGGAGAAGGAGGACCATTTGGAGCAGTAATAGTGGATAGAGAGGGAAATATAATTTCAGAAGGAAATAATAAAGTTTTAAAAGAAAAAGATCCAACTGCACATGCAGAAATTGTCGCAATAAGAAATGCATGTAAAAAACTAAATACATATGATTTATCAAATTGCACATTATATACAAGCTGTGAGCCTTGTCCTATGTGTTTATCAGCAATAATTTGGGCAAATATAAAAGAAGTATATTATGGATGCACAAAAGAAGATGCTGGAAAAATAGGCTTTAGGGATGATCTAATATACGATTATTTAAAAGGAAATAAAAAAGATTTAATAAATCTAGAAAAAATAGATAGAGAAGAATGCTTAGAGACTTTCAAAAAGTATAGTGAAAATGATGGAATAATATATTAGAAAAAGGGAATTTCTTACGGAGATAAGGAATTCCCTTTAATTTTAAAAAAACAAGTAGAAAAATGTAATAAAAATGTAAAAAAAACTTAATAAAAACAACATAAAAACCGTAAAACGACCTTCCCTAATAGCATTTGGTAGAACGTATATAAACTGGAAAAATCCTCTATTGAAAAAAGAAAATAAAAAAGTTAAGCTATATTAAGTAATAAATATATTTCGGAGGTATGTATTATGGCTAAAATTGCAAAAAAAATATTGGTCATTCTAATTGTTTTTGTTCTAACAGGTTTAAACTTTATAACTGTTGGAGCAAATATTAGTATTGCAGCAGAAGAAAGTAATGAAGAAGATGAAGAAATTCAAGTTGAAATCGAGCAAAATGTTGAAAAATATTTAATGCTTAACGAGGAAGAAACTTTATTACAAGAGTCTGTGAATGTAAAAATTAGCGGTGATGCTAAGAGAGAAAATGAGAGGATTGAATTAGAAACACCCAAAATTCAAGGCCAAAGTCCAAAAAGTGTCCAAGTTATTTTAAATGGAACACGGCTTAGACAATGGTTTTGTTAATCATGATCAAGAAAAGGGAAAAGTATATATAAACATACCTGCTGAAGAACAAATATTATCAAACAATGAAAATACATACAAAGTAATATATATATATCCAGTAAATGAGATAAAAGAAGAAAAAGTAAGTTTTAAATTATCAGCATATGAAAAGATTGAAAATGAGGAAGAAATAAAACAAGACGATAATGTGGAAATTGATTTAAAACAAATAGGAGAAAATGTTTCAGTTAAAGGAGAGATTACAAACCAAATATACAAAGGATATATGTATAATGGAGGGGAAAAAGAAACAGAGTATAATGAAAAATATAATATAGAGATTTCAAATAAAGAAAATGTAGAAAAAGTAGAATTAACAAACGAGAAAGAAGTATATACAAAGTATGATAAATATACAAATAGCGAAACAAAAGAAGAGGAAGAAAAAGTTACAGAATATGATAGTAAAAATAATATATTCTATAAACAAATAGCAATAAATAAAACTAACATGATGAAAATGCTAGGAGAAAATGGAAAAGTTATAATAAAAAATGATAAAGATGAAATTTTAGCAGAATTTACTAAAGATACTGAAACAGATGAGCAAGGAAATATGTCATATGACTTTTCAGAAAACAAAACAAACAAAGTAAAAATTGAAACAACAAAACCAGAAAAAATAGGAAATCTTGATGTATTTGCAAAAAGAGTAATAACAAGTAATATAGGTTACACAAAAGAAGAAATAAATAATTTTAAATATTTAGAAGAAACAATAAAAACTAATACAAGTTTAGTAAATTTAAAAAAGGAATTATTAGAACCAAGTAGTGATGCAAAATTAGAAATAAGCAAAGATACATTTACTACAAATGTAGAAAATAAAGAAGTAGAATTTAAAGTTACATTAATAGGTAACAAAAATTCAAATAAACTATATAAAAATCCAACAATAAAAATAACATTACCAGAGGATGTTCAAAATATTGCAATAACAGAAGGCCCAATACTTCTATATGATGATGAATTAAGTATAGTAAATTATAACGTAGAGGGTAGAGACATAGCAATAACTTTACAAGGAGAAGAAACAAAATATAAACCAGATGCAATAGAAGGAGCAGTAATAACATTAAAAGCAAATATATCTTTAAATAAATTAGCAACAAATAAAGATGCAAAAATATTAACACAAGTAGAAAATAATGGAGAAATTATAAATAAAGAAAATAATATAAAAATATTTTCACCAAGAGAAATAATTACAGTAAACAATATAAATGAATTAGGAATAGAAACAATAGGTGAAGAAGAGAAAGTAGAAAAAGATGTAAAAGGGGAAGCAAAAGAAATAACAATTTCTTCAGAAGTAATAAACAATAATGGAGAAAAAATAGAAAATGTAAAAATAGTAGGAGATATGCCTACAGATAAAAAAGTGAATGAGAACGAAAGAACAATTGTAAATAATTTAGGAGCACAAGTAGCAGAAAAGGTAGAAGTTACAGGAAGAGAAAATAAGGTATATTATACAGAAAATGAAAATGCAACAGAAGACTTAACAAATCAAGATAACGGATGGACAGAAGATACTACTAATATAGCAAATATGAGTAAATATATGATTGTGGTAGATGAACTTGAAAAAGATGAAAAATTAGATATTCAATATAAAGCACAAATACCTGAAAATGTAGAATACAATAAACAAGCATATACAGGATATCAAGTATTGTATTCTAACAGTGAAACAGTTGAAAACAAAATAGATTCAACATATATAAATTTAAATACAGGAAAAGGACCTGTACTAGAAGCAACATTAAGTGCAACAGTGGGAAAAGAAACTATAGAAAATGGATCTTCAGTAAAAAAAGGAGAAGTAATAAGATACAAAATAGATGTTACAAATACAGGAACAGAAGAAGCAACAAATGTTACATTGACAGCGAATATACCAGAAGGTGTAGTTTATGTAATACCTTTAGAAGATTATATATATAACGAAGATAATAAATATTATGAAGAAATTATTAAAAGTGCAGAAGAACAATCTATAGAAACAATCAATGTTGGAGAAACTAAGACAATTGAATATGAAGTTAGAGTAAAAGAAGACGCAACAGCAGGAAATACAATAGCTACCCAAGCTACCATAGCTTATGGAGATAATACAATTCAAACAGAACAAATAAACAATTCAATAGAAGAAGCAAATTTAAGAGTTACATACAAAAGGGTATCAGATTTGAGAAACGTCTTAAGACCTCTTTATCCTGTTAGATATTTGGTTACAGTAGAGAACATTTCAGATAGTACTCAAGAAGATGTCAAAATAACATTAAACTCAGACGAATTATTAAATGTGACTTCTGCTGAGATAGTAGTTGAGGGGAACCTTCAAAGTGTTGAATTAAGTGATGAAATAAACATAGGAAACATAGAGCCAGGAGAAGAAAAATCTTTGAGATTGTATGCTCAAGTTAATAATTTCTCAACTCAAGAAGAAAAGATGATTAATGCTGCAATAGCAAAGGATTCTCAAAATAATGTATATAGATCAAATATATATAATGATACAGTTTATGGATATGCTATAAAATTTGATTTTACAGCAGATAATGAAAACGGATATATAAAATCAGGAGATAAGGTTAAGTTTGAATTAGAAATATCAAACAATAGCAATGTAGCTACTACATTAGCAAATATAAATATAAATATTTCACAAGAATTAACAATAGAAAGTGTAAAAAGAGATGGAGAAGATATAGAAGCATTTGAAAATAACGTTATTATAATAAGTGATACCTTTGAAGAAAATGAAACAACAAAAGTAGAGATAGAAGCGGTAGTTAATTTTTCTCCTGCAAGAAAAGAAGATCAAGAAATAATAAGTACGGCTGAATTAGAAATTGCTGGTACTATATTTGGATCAAAAGAAATCAAACATATAATTGAAGCGGAAGAAGATACAACAGATCCAACAGACCCAACAGATCCGACAGATCCTGAAGATCCAGAAAATCCAGATGATGGATATAGAATTAGTGGGTTAGCTTGGTTAGATGAAAACAAAGATGGGCAAATGCAAGATGAAGAACAAAAAATCACAGGAATAAGAGTAAGTCTATTAAATGTAAATACAAATGAATTAGTAACAAATGATAATGGAGAAATAAATTATAGTACAACAGACAGTAATGGTGCATATAGCTTTACAGGATTAGATAAAGGAACTTATATTGCTCTGTTTGAATATGATACAAATTCATATGGATTAACAACATATAAAAAAGAAGGAGTTTCAGATACTAGAAATTCAGATGTTGTATCAAAGAAAATAACTATAAATAATTTAGAAAAGACTTATGCAGTTACAGATAATATAGAGATAACAGATAAAAGCATAGGAAACATAAGTATAGGACTTGTAAAAATAGGAGAATTCAACTTGAAGTTAGATAAATATATAACAAGAGTTGTGGAACAAGGAAGTAATGGAACAAAAATATATACATATGCAGATGAAAAATTTGGAAAAATAGAAATAGACAGAAAGACAATTAATGGAACAAATTTAGTAGTAGAATACACAATTAGAGTTACTAATATAGGTGAAGTAGATGGATATGTAAGAAATATAGCCGACTATATACCAGATGGATTTGAATTTAAATCAGAATTAAATAAAGATTGGTATCAACAAGATGGAACTATATACAGCAAAGCGTTAGCAAATCAAAAAATTAAAGCTGGAGAAAGTAAAGAAATAACAATAGTATTAACTAAAGGATTAACAAATAATACAGTGGCAACAATGTATACAAATACTGCAGAGATAGCAGAAGTATATAATGAATTAGGAACAAATGATGTAAATTCAATACCAGGAAATAAAGTACAAGGTGAAGATGATTTAAGTAAAGCAGATTTATTAATAAGCATATCTACAGGTAGAGAAGTAATGTATATAGGATTAACAATATCAATGATAGCAATCATAGCAGTAGGAATATATTTAATAAAGAAAAAAGTATTGATATAAAATAAGGAGAGAAAGGAGGAAAAATTTTGAAAAATAAAAAACAAAAGATTATAGTAGGCATATTAACCTTTATAATAAGTATTATATTCTGTACAATTATGTATTCAGTATTAGGCGCATATGGAATGAATCCAAGTTGGACTTATACAGAAGTTGAAAAAGGAGTAGGCGGAACATATTCACTAAATTCAGACAATCTATATTTTGCAACAAATATATTATGTGCAGAATCAACTCAACTTATTTATCCAAGTACATATTATGATGCTTATGGAGGAATTTATTATTATCCTAAATCAACATATGTTGTAAAAAACGTAGTTACAATAAAAGGAAATGTATCAACAGATGCCTGGGGAAGACAATATTCTTCAAAAGTAAATGGAGTTTTAAATAGTATTTTGCAACATACTAAGGCAACAGGTTTTGTTCCTTGGGAATATGTATATGCTCCATATTCGCAATCTGAGGTACAAAATGCAGTTTGGAGTTATATGTTGACATGGTTAAACAATATAGGATATCATTATGGACTTTCAGGATTTTCAACTTCTACAGTAACATATTATCCTAATAAAGCGCAGAAGTTAATAAATGAAGGAAATGCATATGCTAATTCTCTAGGTAGCAATGACATTACAAATAACACATCAGTAAATAACATTTCTTTAAATTACTATGAATCTAATAATAATACTTATGTAAGGGTAGGACCATTTAAATTTGGTTATGGAGGAAGTCTGAAAAATATTTCTATATATGGAGATGAAAATAGAGAAATAACGAACCTTACATATGGAAAATATGTGGGAAGTAGCTATCAACAAATATCTGAAAGTAGTATTACTTCTGGAATGAACTTCTATATTGATATTAAAATGGAAGATTGGTTAACACAAATAACAAAGGTAAAAGTACAAAGTGAAAGTAATGTAAAACAAGTAAGAATAACTTTCTTGGCTTCTACAGGAGGTGTAAATACACAACATTTGCTTATATATAATCCATCAACAGATGTTGAGGAAAAATCAAAAGACTTCAATATTGTTATTCCTTTAAGAGGAAAAATGGATATTTTAAAGAAAGATGCAAGTACAGGAAATCTAATGGCTAATGTAGGTTTTACTTTACAAGCAAAATCAGGAGTTAAAAATGGACAATATGTCTCAATAAAAAATGGAAAAGCAGAATATACTTCAACTCCAACTACAATAAAGACAGATGCAAATGGAAAAATACATATAGATAATATGTATCCAGGAACATACGAGTTGATAGAAAGCGTAAACCCACATTATGGATATGAGGATTTACCAAAAGTAATAGACAGTAATATTATTGTAAATCCTGGAGCAACGAAAACAGTAACAGGATTAAACAAAAGAATGTACATAAAATTATCAGGATATGTATGGGAAGACATAGTAAAAAATGATAAGCAATCAAAAAGGAATGGATTGTATAAAAATGATGCTTCAGATACAGAAGATAAATTGGTAGCAAATGTAACAGTAAAATTAAAGAATAGCAGTGGACAAGTTATAAAACAAGCTGATACAGATAGTAATGGTAGATATCAATTCATTGATGTAAAAATAGATGACTTACCAAACTTGTATATAGAGTTTACATACAATGGAATGACTTATACAAATGTAGTAGTAAGAACTAATGTTGCTAATGGTTCTAAAGCAAGTGAAGGACAGGAAAGAACTAAATTTAATGAAGAGTATTCTATAATTACAAAAGGTCAATCACAAAACTCAAATGAAAGCAAAACGCATGATATTTCATATGATACTGGAGACCATACAAGTACATTAGATTTTGGTTCAGGAATAAAATATGGATATTCAGGAGCAACAAAGCCAATAAACTATACTGACGAACAATATTTAATACAATCAACAACATATAATGGTTATAATGGATATTTAGATAAAATAAAGACACCAGATCAAATAAGAAATGAAACAATTGAAGAAATAACAAATATTAACCTAGGATTATATGAAAGAGAACAACCAGATATAGCAGTGATAAAAGATATAGAATCTGCAAGGGTAACAATAAATGGATATGAACATACATATAAATATGCTGAAAGATTTAATAATAAAAATGAGTATGGAGATGGATTTGAAACAACAGTAAAATTCGGACAAAAATACGGAAGTATGTCATATACAAGAGAATTATATCCATCAGATATAAAATATACTGGAGATAAAAGTTTAGAAGTATGGCTAACATATAAAATATCATTTAAAAATCAAGCTACAACAGTAACAGCAATAATAAATGAATTTGAAGACTATTATGATAAAAAATATAGTAGTATAAAAGTAGGAAAAGAAATAAATGACAATGGAACTATAAAAGATGGAACAGTCATAAATTCACAAACAGCTACAACAAGTAGTTCTACATATAATAAGGTAGTAGTAAAACCAAATCTAACTGTAGAACCACAAAAAGAAGGAGTAGTATATGTTGAATTGCAAGTAACTCCACAAAATATAATAGATATAGTAGATAATGGTGTGGATGTAAAACTTGATAACGTTACAGAAGTAACATCTTACTCAACTAGAGATAGTAATGGAAATGTATATGCAGGTATAGATGTAGACTCAGCTCCAGGAAACTTAAATCCAGATGATAAAAATACATATGAAGATGATACAGATCAAGCTCCAGGAATGTTGTTAAAATTAGGGGAAGAAAGAAAAGTATCAGGTGATGTGTTCGAAGATGCTACAAGTGCGGAACTAGTAACAGGAGAAGTAAGACAAGGTGATGGACTATTTGGTAGTGGGGATAAGAACATAAAAGATGTTGATGTAAGATTGGTTGATTTATCAGGAAATACAGTAAAAATATATCAAGGTGGAGATACTTGGGTAGATGCTACTACTAAAACAAATGAAAATGGAGAATACTCATTCCAAGGATATATACCAGGAAAATACTATATAGAATTTAAATGGGGAGACAACACATATAGAGTACAAAACTATAAAAATACAATAGTCGATAAAGATTCTTATGATAGTAAATTAAATAATTTGGAATGGTACAAAGAAAATGCAGATACAAGAGAATCTGATGCATTAGATAATTATGAAACAAGACAAAGAATAGATGCAGAAAGAACAGAAGAAACATATGGAATAAAGGACAAAATAAATAACACATATAATGATAGTTATACAGGAGAGAAATTCATAGATAAAATGACATCAGACACACCAGCATTTAATATAAAAGTTGAATATATGGGATCAAACAATGATGAAACTACAGGAACAACAAATATCAGGGATGAATATGAAACAGATGAAAATGGAGTTTTAAAAGTTGATTCTAATGGTAAAATAATAAGAAAAAATAATAGTTTAAATGACATTAAGAATGTGGACTTTGGAATTGCAGAAAGGGCAAGACAAGTATTAAAACTAGAGAAGAGAGTAGCAACAATTAAAATAACATTAGCAAACGGAAATGTATTAATAAATGACGAAATAGGAGAAGACGGAAAATTAAAGAATAGTTCAAAATACTTAACATATATACCTGAATTTGTTGATTCTAATGGAGTAGTAACTTCAAAAGGACAAGTAAAAATGGAAATTGACTCAGAAATATTACAAGGATCAACATTAGAAATTGGTTATGCATATAAAGTTACTAATATAAGTGAAGTAGAGTACTTAACACAAGAATTTAATAACTATGGTAGAGGATATGGAGAAACTAATATAGTTAAATTAAGTACTAACAAAATAGTAGACTACGTAGATAATGATGCAGCAATAGAAAATGTAGAAGGCCAAAGTTGGGCAATTGAAATAAATAAAAATGATCTAATAAATAATGGATTATTGAAAGATACAACAGAAATAAAGAATATTTTAAATAATACAGACTTAGTAATTACAAAAACAGATTTATCAACAATAGCATTAGAACCTACACAATCAACTACAACAACTTTAACAACAACTAAATTATTAGCAAATACAATAGATGAAATAGAAGTTGACAATGATGCAGAGATAATAAATGTAGGTAGAAATAGTGGTAGAGAATTAATAGTAATCCCTGGAAATTATGTACCGGGAGAAACAGACACGATGGAATATGATGATGACCAAGCAGAAACTGTAATAATATTACCACCTACAGGTCTTACAACTGATGTGATAAGAAATGTAATAATAAGTTTAAGTGTTCTAGTAGCTATAGCTACAGGAATAATAATATTTAAAATATATAAAAGACGTAAATAGAAAAAAATAAAAATCATGGAAATAATTTTCCATGATTTTTTTATATAAAAAAAGATATCTTATAAAAGATATCTTGGTGCAGCTGGAGGGATTCGAACCCCCGACCTTCCGGTTCGTAGCCGAACACTCTATCCAACTAAGCTACAGCTGCATCTAGCATTAATTATACCTTGAAATGACAAAATATTCAATAGTAAAAAGAAAAAAGTTTAAGTTTTTTTATAAAACGTGTTGATTTTTTGAAAAAAGTATGTTATCATATATAAGCGTTAAATCGAGGCGTAGCGCAGTTGGTAGCGCGCGTGGTTTGGGACCATGAGGTCGCAGGTTCGATCCCTGTCGCCTCGACCAATTAAAGAGAATCCTGTATTGCTTGATAATAGCAAGATACAGGATTTTTATTGTTTTAAAGACCAATCATCAAATTTCTTAAAACCCTTGATATATCTAAAAGAACAGACTTTTTAACTTTTGTTATAAACATTTTAACTACTTCAAATCCTTACTAAAAATTTAATCTAATTTAAGATGAGCTATAGCCATTGAAATTAAAGGGTTTTAGGCATTTTTGAATTTTTGTTTTTCCCTGTAGGTATCTGTAGGAACGTGTGAATTTTTCTCCTCTTGCAGAAACTTTTTAGTAAAATTGCAGAAACTCAAAATTTAAAATTGCAGAAAATTGCAGAAACCATTTTTAATTATTTTCTAACATTTTTATTTTTTCTTTTAGTTCTTTTTCTAACTCATATTTTTTTGCAATAGGCAATAATAAATAACAACTTTCTAATATAAATTTTTTATCTAAATCGTCATTTGGTACTTTTTCAATAATATCCATAATCATTTTTTTATAATATTCATCTTTATTGATATAGCATTTATTTTTTTCGCATTGTTCTTCTGTCAAAGATAAATAAGTTTGTCCGTACAACACATTTCTTTTTTTAGTAAATCTCAAACAAGATTCTTTTTTACTACAGTTTTCATTACTGCAATGGCTTAATGAACTTTCTAACATAAAATTATATCCTTTCATATAAATTTTTTATATATTCACATTGTATCATAAAATGTAATATTCGTTAAGTAGTTTTTATATACTTCCCAAAATTCCAAAACATAGTCCCAAAACTCTTAAAATATCATCTACAACAAATTATACTTCTATACACCAAAATCGAAAATAAAGCCGTTTAAATGAATTTATTAAAATTTTATTTCTATACGTGACTCATACAGACGTTTTTATTTTTGAGGTATATAATTTATCATCTTATTTATGAAAGTGTCTGTATCTTTTGTGTAGTGTGTAGAGTAACGCATTTATGAAGTATATTTTTAATTATAAAAGGTCGAATATCGTATTTAATAAAATTTTGATTTTATGTATGAAAAAGGTGTTGATATTATTGACTTTCAACCCTTATATATTTTTACAGATTTTAGTTGTGTGATGTTGTTTGATTGAAGTATCAATATTTTTGTGTGGTGTTGTGTGTTAGGTGGTGTAGTGATAAAGTGTAACAATAGGTAGCTAACTCTTATAAAGTCAAAATTTTTATTTCAATTTTTTAAAAATTCGGTGTGAAAAATGATTACTAACATATAAAAAACGTTTTAAAATAGATGATATTTTAAAAAAAAGAGGTTGTTACACCTCTTAATCTTGTTTTATTTCCTCAAACACAGAACGTTTATAATCAGTATTTATCAATATTTTATTGTTATCATAAACACCAAAAGTCGTTAAGTTAGGAAAGTAAACACCTAATCCTGAATATAGTTCTTTTAATGATGTATTTTTAGTTGAAGTTCCCTCCATATCATACCAACAAATATAATTTGATGATATTTTCTTTTCTAAAACACCAATTTCATTATTTACTATAATATACAAATTCATTAAACTATTTTCCATTGATAATATTTTCTTATTTTCTTTACCGTCTAAACTTATTCCATAAATTGCATTACCGTCAGTTATATTTGAAACGTATATTGTATCATCTAATATACATATATGCTCGACTTTATCTGTAAATATGGATTGTTTTTCTTTTCCTAACAAATTCACTTTATATAATTGATTATTTTTATTAGAAATATAATAAATATACTTGTCATATATTGTAAATTCTTTTACATCTTCATCTGTTATTGCTTTTACTTTATTTGTTGTTAAGTCTAATCTACGTAAATTGTTATAAAAGGAATCTCCTTCTATATAATATAAATAATCATTTACAATATACATTGCTTTTGCTCTATCTAAAACTCTTTCTCTATTACTACCGTCTTTATTCATTTTAAATATTGCGTGTTCATCATCATTTATATAATATAATTGATTGTTATATAAATTCAAATATCTACCTTTTGCTGTTGTCAACTCTGTTTTGCTATCATCTTTTTTTGATTTTTTGAATATATAATAAGAATCCCTATAATTATTTACTGAATAATATATATAATCTTCATCTTCCACCAAAATACCTTTATTCATATTATTTACTGATGAATTCCCATATACAGAATTCTCAACATTATTTATTTGATTATTTTCTATAACCTTACTTATTTGACTATACCCTATAATAATCAATAATACAAGTGCTATACCAATTATAATAAATAACTTTTTATTACTTTTCTTTTTTTCTTGTTCCATAAATTTTTACATCTCCATTACTTATATTGACTAGCATATTTTTCAAAAATATCAGGGTATTTACTTTGATATGAATATCCTATATTTTTTACGTTATCATAACTTTCTTTTGCCTGTTCTTTAGTAATGCCAAACTTTTTAGCACACTTTGAATATGCCTTATCATCTGTTATTGTATTTTTTTCATTCCAAGCAATTAAATTAAAATAACAATAAACTTCATAATCAAATTTTTCTTTTTCAATCCTTTCTTTTTCTTCTTGTTTTTTGCGTTCTTCTTCTGCTTTCTTTTCTTCTTCTACTTTTTGTTCACAGGTTTTATATAAATTTGTTATTGTTTCATTTTTTAAATGTTTAAAGTCTTCTAAAATACTTTTGGTAGATGAATAATCTCCTTTACTTATTCTATCTTGTGCAACTTGAACAACTTGTTCTATTGCTTTATCTTGTATTTTATCTTGTTCTTTTTTTGCAATCTTTTGTCCCTCTTTGCACAAACCATAGGCATTACGTATATCATTTAATTCTGAAAAAGCTTCTCTATATTGTTCATTTATAATGTATTTTTTGTTTACTGTATTTATCATTTTATAAAGTTCAATTAATTGTTGTTTCTCTTTTATGGTATTTTTGTAATCGTCTTTTACATTACTTTTTTGAGCTAATTCAAACCAATTAATACTTTTTTCTTCTTTTCCAAATTTTCCATTTTTTATTCTTTCAATTTCTTCGTCCATTACCTTATATAATTCCTGATATGCCTTTTCCTCAAAACTTGACTTCAAAATAGAGTGCTTATCTATAAGTGATTGAAATTCATTCCAACCTGATTCTTTTTTTACAGAAATGTAACATTGTTTTAAATCATCATTATAATTTATTATTTGTATTATTGCTATAATTAGTACCATAATTAATATAAATCCAATTATCAACAATTTAGATTTATTTTTTTCTACAAATTCATTAAAAACCATTTTAATTTCTCCTTACATAAAATTTTTATTTTTTATCTTTTATATCTTGAAGAAGTTGTATTACTTCTGCAAATCCCAATATAAAAATACCATTTATAAAACTTGCAACTATAATTCCAATACATAATCCCCAATTAAATTCATAACCATAATAACCAACTCCAAAAGAATCTCCTAAAACGCCTCCTACTATAAAACCACATATAATTTCAATAACTGCTATTACTCTTAATATTTTTGCCATTTTATTGCTTTCTGTACTAGCCATATTAGTATTATAATTTTCTTTATAGTTATAATTTTTCTCCTCATTTTTACTATTTCTAGTTGTATTATTTTTATAAAGTTTTGCACCACAACTTTTGCAAGTTGTCCTAGTTGCCTCATTTTCTTCGTAACATTTTTCACAGATAATTATATTATTACTTGTTTCAATTCCCATTGCTCTTAGTTCTTCATCACTTGCCATTTTTATTTTCCTCCTTTTAATAATTCATAATAATTATAGAAATATGGTACTATTGTTATATGTGCCAAATGTTTTATAAAGTATGACACATCTATGCCAATACTACATCTTATTAATTGATATACAGATAATCCAATTACTATAATTGCAAAAGTTTTATTGTTTATTAATTTTATTTTTCTCAACAAGATATTACAAAAATATAATGTCATTATAATCAATAACAAATCATCTAATGTAAAAAATTCTCCCTCTGCTATTCCTAAAACTATACTTGCTACTATACTTGTTATATATGTTAGTATTAATGTATAATTAGCGAATTTAATATTTCCTTTTTGTTTAAACATTCGTGTTAATACTGTAGCAAAATATATTATCAATCCTATAAAATATACATAGAAAATATTGTATATTACTGAATAATGACTAAACAAAAATATAGATATTAACATCAAAATACTACCAGTCAAACCTAAAATTGCCGTTTTTTTAGGACTACTCATAAATTCCTTTATTTTTTCCAAATTCTCCACCTCCAATCAACCAAAATCAAAATTTTTAAATTTTAAAACTTAAAAACTAATAACTTTTTTATTCTGATTACAATTCAAATTATTACAATACTCACAAGCCCAATCATAATAATAGTATTTTGTATTTTTACATTTTTGTTCTGTAAATCCTTTTAAATTTTCAATTTCTAATTCTATTAAGTCTTTTGCTATATCTAGTGAATCTCGTTCTATGCAAATTTTAATTCTATTTAATAATTCAAGCATTTTTAATTCTTCCATTTCAAACATCCTTTTTAGTTGCATTATTCTGATTATTATTACAATTCAAATTCTTACAAACTCTACAATATGCCTTATTTAACTTAAATCTCTTACAATTTTTTTCAGTGATTGATTTTAAATTCTCAATTTCTTGTTTTACAAGTCTTTTAGCCTCATACGAGCGATTTCTAACAATTAGCCAATTTAACCTATGTAATATATTTAACAAAGTCATTTCTTCCACGATTTTAACTTCCTTTTTTCTACAAATTTCTAGCATTATCTTAACACATTTGTTTGACACGTGCAAGTGCTACTTTTATATGTGCTATTATTATAAAATACTCTCAATATAGTAGAAATGAGGGTATAATATGATAAAATTAAATGTAGAAAAAATCTTAAAAAGTCAAGGAAAAACAAAAGAATGGCTATGTGATAAAATGGATATTTCTCACTATAATCTAAACAGAGCGATAAATGGTAAAACACAATCCATATCTTATAAATATTTACAAGGTTTTTGTAAAGCCCTTAACTGTTCATTTGATGAACTGATGTCAATTGTTGATGATGAAGAAAGTAAATGTGTTTAACTGTTGTAAATCTTTTGTATTTCTTCATCAATTTTTTTGCCATTTTTTATAGTTTTTTTGTCATTCTCTCCATATTTTTTGATGTATTCTCTGTGTTTTTCTATTAAATTTTTTATTTTTGGGTTAGTAGCTATTTTTAGCCCTTTTCTATATATTGCAATAGTTTTTAATGATTCATCTTTCCAATTTTCTTTTTGTAATGAGTTTTCTATATCTTCTAATATGCTGATTGCAACTTCTTTTTCCATTATAAATTTACTCCTTTTTGGTAATAATAATATTGTTAATATTATACCGTTTCGAACGTATAATGTCAAACCGTAATATTTTTGATATTCTATATTAGAAATATTAAAATGAGGTAAGAAAATGAGTAAATTTGATAGTAATAATATAGGGAATAATTTAATAAAAGTAGACGGTAATGTAATTTTTAAACTACAAGAAGTTATTGATAGAGTTGGAACTACAAAATATGCTCTTTCAAGAAAAACAAATATAAGGTATGATACAATTTGCAATTATTGTAAGGGAAATGTAGCTTTAATAAATGTTGAATATCTAAAAATATTCTGTAATATTTTAGATTGTCAAATAGAAGATATAATTGAGTATAAAAATGAAAAGAACTAACTTACTGATGTGTAAATTAGTTCTTATTTTTTAATAATCTAAAGTTATTTTTATATCGTTTGACATCTCCATATATATTGTGTTTCCGTCTATTTCAATATCTTCTAAATATTGTAATTCTATGATAAAATCCTGATGTTGTTCATCTGAAATAATCAATTTTTCATTACTTACTATGATTTTAGAATGATATATTGTAATATGATATTGAATAGACTGTTGTAGCTCAATATAAACATCTTGATTTTGAAAATCTATCATTTTTTGTTTTAATTCTTCAATTATTTCATCATTCATCTTTTTACCTCCAATTTCTCTAGTATTCTATAAAAACTTGTTTTTCCAATTTTTAAATTTCTGTAGGTAGTAACTGCTTTTTGTTCTCCGTTCAAGTATTTTTGAATTTCTGATTTTAATAATTGTTTATCAATATTTAATTTTGGTCTTCCGATTTTTAAATTTTTCATAATTCTTAAATCCTCCTTTTATTTATGAATTTCTGCTTTTTCTTTCATTTCTTTTAAACTAGGATTCAAATATACCTGTGTAGAGGCTATGCTTGAATGTCCGTAATAAATATTGAATTTCACTCAAACTATATTCTCCATATTCTCCTGTACCGTCCCTTTTTAGTCTAACACTAGCCCAATTATGTCTTTCTTGATGACATTTAACAATATCACTATGTTTGCTAAATATTTTTTCTACGGCACTTCTACTAATTTGTTCGCTCTGTCTAGTATTAAATAAGTAGTTTCCTTTGCTTGGTCTAACCTTTAATAATTCAATAATAGCATTTTTAATTTTTGTATTTATGAATATTATTCTCTGTTTATCTCCTTTACCTGACCTTACAATCAATTCCATACTATTAAAATTATAATCATCTAAAGTAATATTGATTGCCTCTGATACTCTGACACCGACAAAATTCCATAATACATACTAAACAATAATTTCTAATCCTTTCAAAATTGTTCAAACTCCTGCAATCACTTTCTAAAATGTTTTGCCTAAATTTTTTTATATCTTCATTTGTTACTTTGCAAGGATTTATACCATTTTTTTGAATTTTTATTTTGTCTTTTGATGTAATTACTATATTTTTTTGCTTACCTGTTTCTACAAGATACTCATTAAATTTTACTAATCCTGAAATATATTGATTGATACTTTCTGCTCGTAAAGGCAATCCTTTTTTACTTTTCTTAATTTTTCTTATATAGAATATGAAATCAACTATATTTTCTCTTATTAACTTTTTAAATTCTACATTTGTACTATCTAATAACCATTTTTTATAAATTTCTACTGCTAAAATATAATTATTTATTGTTTGTTCACTTTTCTTTTCCATTTTCAAATATTTTTTAAATTCTTCCACTATAAACACCTCCTAAAAAATAATGTAGAACTAAATTATCTCTATTTCTAAAAAATAAAGTGGAACTAAATAGTCTATTTGCTATCTAAATTATCTATTTTTAATTTTTACTTCCACATTATTACTATAAAGTAGAACTGAGTTTTATTTTAATTTTAGGCTACTATATAACATATATAGTAATTACATAGTAGCCATTGATATTTTTTTATTTACTGCAACTGTAAATTGCCATTACAATTATAATAATTGCTTTCAAAATTACAAATAACATCTGTTAGTCCTCCAATTCTGCAAATTCTACAATAACTTTGTTATCTCTGAAAAAATATCCGTTATACTCTAATCTTTTACCATTTATAACATTTACATATTTTAATTTTCCATTTGTTCTTAATTGTTTCAATACTTCTTTTTCTATTTCTGATAATTGCATTATTTTAAGTCCTCCTTGTTATCTATTATTTTTACAGGTACAAGACAAGTTCCACCATTTACTAATTTTAATATGTATCTTTGTCCGTTTATAATCTCTTTATAATCTCTGTGCAAAGCTTTCCACTCACTTTTTGTTATAGTTTCCATTTCTTAATCCTCCAAATTTTATTTTTTACTTTGGCTTAATTTTGGAAAAAATCTTTATATAATATAAAGGAATATTCCAAAAAAAAGCCAATTTTAAATTTATGCAACTTCTAATATTCTAATCTGTATAAATGGATTGCCTTTATTATCTAAATAGCTTATTATATTATTTTCAATTTTTACATTATCGTTGTAATATGTCCAACTATCTACAATTTTGCCATTTTCCTTTTCTGTTAGAAGTGTAAAAGCATTTGTTTGTACTTTATTTACTTTTCTTCTTGTTCCAACTCTTTCAGGTTTTACATCATTTCTAATTGTTTCAAATAATAAACTGTCTTTTCTTTCTTTTAGTGCTATTTTTAATTGATTTTTATTTTTTATCATTTCAAAATCCTCCTTAATTTTTTAATAATAGGGTAGGGAGGAGATAACCTCCCCAAATTTCTAAAATTCTTCACTTTCTACAAACATACAACTTTTTGTAACAGGTGTTTCAGCATTTATTCGCATACACTCATCATCTGTTAAGCTATTTGTAAATTCTATTAAGTTATTAATATTTTTCCTTGTAACTTGTGTTTCATCTAGTATTACTCTTTTCCCTAGTCCATTACTACTTGCGAAGTAGTCGCCTTGTTTATGATAAAATTTACTAATATGTAATGATATTTGATTTTTATAGTTATATCTTAAAGCAAATTCAAGATAATGTTCATCATCAAGTTTTATTTGCTTTAATAAAGTTTTTTCATTATGAAAGATGTAATATTGAACATCTAATCCCCAATCATTCATACATTTACTATTTATCTTTTTTATTTGTTCTTGTGTTATTTTTCCCATAATTTAATACCAACCTTTCTATTTTTATTCTTTAGGGCTTGTAGCTTGTACCACAAGCCCTATATAACATCTAAACTAATTCACTTTCTATCTTTTGCCTTTCAAGTACAACACTTTCCTGATTTAATATCTTCTTAATGTCTGCTATTATTTGTTGCACTGTTTCAATATCTGTGAACATCAATTCTACTTTTAAAGAATTTTCTGTTGTTATAGTTTTATCTTGATGTATGTAAAATCCCTGTGCTTGTAATATTGTGTAACCCTCGACTTTATTTGCTATCATAATATTAGATATTAACTTATAACATTCTACGGTTGATATTTCTTGTCTTTTAGTTGTCTTGTCATTCAATCCTATGTATAAATTGTATTTCATCATAAAAAATTCACTCCTTTACAAAAAATTTTTTCCAAATCTCTTGCAAACGAAGTGAATTTCATCTATAATATAAATTACAAGATGAGTTTGCAAGAACTTGTTTTGTGCGTTTGGTATAGTGTAGGTCGTCGAAAAATTTACACTATGCCTTTTTTACTTATTATCAAAATACTCTGAACATATTATCCTAACTATTGAGGCTAAAGATACATTTTTCTTTTCTGCCTCTGTTTTTAGTTGTTCATATAATTTAGAGGGTATTTTGATATTTAATGCTTTATCGTTCATAATAGCCCCCTTTCTTACTCTACTACAATTATACTACAATAGTTGTAGTATGTCAATATATTTCCCAAAATTTCCTTAACTTTTTCCATAAAAATAAGGGGATAGACTAGCCCCCATTTTAGCAGTATTCAAAATTTACTTTTTAATATATTCCATATATGCACCTCCCAAGTCCTACGCAGAAAATTTTTAATTTTTAGGTGGGAAGTGGTGTGGTGTTGGTGTGGTAGTATTTTCAACGTTTTTAAAAAATGTTATCAACTTCTAATTAAATTACTATAGTAAATGATAACTTTTATAATAAATTGAATGATTGATGATGAAAATTTTAATTGCGAAGCAATTAAAAGCCAAAAATCGAATAGCGAGAGCGTATATTCGATTGTGCGACGGCGAGTCGCCCACTCCATAAGCTAGTTTTTACTTTTGAAAATTATTGTTTGTCCATTTGGATTTATGTTATTTTCTTTTATAAACTGTTTAACGTTAGCTTTGTTTAATACCTCACGTCTTAAATTTTCTTTATACTCAATTCCTAGTTCAGTTCTTAAATCTTTCTTTTTGAGTATAATTCTATTATCTTCATATTTAAGATTATCTTTTATATGTGTTGGTATCTCATCTTGATTATTTTCTAATATACTTTTAAATATTTTAATTGCTCTGATGTCTTTATCGTTATTGTTTTTTGATGTTTCAGTTTTATCTTTATCATATTCAATTTTATAATTATCTGTAGAATTAATAAGTTTACAGTTTTTTAACATTTTGCATACCTGTTTAACTGCCTCAACATCTTTTGTAATTATTACGACTCTTGTTTCTTTAGACATATCACGATTTACACGTTTAATTGCTTGATAAAATTCATTTGCTATACGTCCTATTTTATATTGTTCTATTTCTTTGTTTTCAAAATGTCTTCGTCGATTATAAGTTTTTACTTTTATATCTTCATCTGAATTAAATTTTTTTTCTGAATAATATAGATATTCTAAAATATATTGTTTTTCTGATAAGTTAAAAGTATGAGCAACTAAAACATTTTGTAAATTTTGATATGAATTATCTCCTAGCATATTTTGAAAATAATTAAGATAATTAGTATAAAAATATTCATCAATTTTTTCTCCTTTTTCGTTTAGACATTCATTTTTTTGAGTTACCACTAATGTTTGATTTTTATGTAGTTTATGTAGAATTTCTGAACATATTGTGTAAAAATTTTTATAGTTGTTTTTAGTTGTAGATGTTGTATTTATTTCAATCAATTCTACAGTCCAGTTCTGGTGGTCTAAAACCTGAAAATCTTTTTCTAACATATCTTTAAAAATTTTCTTATTTAACTTATACACATAATTTAAACGTGCTGACGCGTCAAGCATTATATTTTTTTCAAGAAACCAGTATTTTAAATTCCTTTTTGGAGTATAAAGTTTGCCTTTTTCTAAAATACAAGTTCCATTATAATATTCAAGTAATTCATCTAATACATTAAAAACACTTTTCTTATTATTAGCATTATAGAATTCTGCTTTTTCTTCTTTTGAAAAAGTATCGTTTACATCTTTTTTAATTTTATCTATTTGTTGTTGTATCTTTTTCATATTTGTTTTTGCATTAAATATATGAAGTTTTGAATCCTTATCTTTTCCATTATTTTGTAAAAATTTAAAGTAATCTATTAATTCTACTACAGTATTATCGAATTTTTCTTGAATAATGTCATATCTTAAATCTGCTCTTATTTTTTCTAATCTAACTTTATCTAAATAAACTACATCACATAAATTAATAAATTCATCAATAATCAATAATTTTCTATGATTTGAGAATTTTTTTCTTTCTTCTTCATCTTCTGCAAGTGCTTTATATTTTTGATGTGTAATAAAAATAATAGGATATGTTTGAAGTTTATAATTAATTTCTCCGTCTCCCATTGAAGAATCAATATAATCTGCATATACATTGTTTAATAAATATTTTAGTCGCTCTTTATAGAAATTTAATGTATCAATATTTTGCATAACAAATAACATTCCTCTATTAAATTCTTCATATATATTTGATGAATATTTTTCTAAAAAATCAATAGCTTTAGTTACTACAACGTATGTCTTTCCAACTCCACATTCACAACAAAACAATTGAAAATAGGGAATAGGAGGTTTTGAAGTGATATGCAAATTATAAAATAATTGTTCTTTTGAATATGTATAATTGTTCATCATCTCATATTCAATTTGTTCTAGTTGTTTTTTTAATTTAATATAATCGCAAAAGTATATAGTTCTTTCTTTTTCTGCTTTTAATCTTGCTTTTGCCTCTTGTATATCATTAAAATCCACTTCTATCACTTTAATACCTCCTTTTCTTTTTTAATATTATTATTTGTGCTTTTTCTTTCTTTTTTCTTTCATCTGCTCTGTTATTTTTTTCTTACGCCACCTGTCAAATTCAGCTAAATTTACAAACCACTTTCCTTTTTCCTTTTGAGAGGGGCAATCTTCTTCACGCAAATATTTATATATGGTATTTCTTGAACCATACCAATTCGTTTCGCATAATTCTTTATGTGTTACTATTTTCTTTTTCATTTTTTTGCCCTCCTATTTTACTATTTTTATTGGAATCTTTTTTATTTTTTCTTCTTCACAAATTTTTATATTTAAACAAAGATTAATTGTTTGTTCAGTTTTCCCTTTATATTTAATAGGTATTTCAAGTCTTTGTTCTCCTGATTCCTTGTAAAATGTCATAACGGGTGTTGTTATAATCTCCTCATATTCTTTTTGAGTATTATTATTCGCTCTAATTGTATAACCGTTTTTCAACATAGTTTTCTCCTTTCCCAAGCAAGAGATATAACCCTTGCTTGTAACTTTTTAATAATTTAATATGTCAAGTAAATTTTCTTCACTTATAAACTCATCTTTTTAACAACAAATGTCTGCACTATAGTCATATCCCCAATATTCTGCTAAAAGACCAAGTGCGTTACCTTTTAGTAAATATTGTGTTCCTATTTCTTCTTCTAGCTGATTATTTTCGTTTACCAGTGGTATTAAGCGAATATATAAATAATCTTCCATAACAAACTCATAAGGTAAAATATTTACAACTGATAAACCACAACCAGCCCTTAATTCTTTAAAAAGATAATCTTCGTCTTTACTAGTTATAGTTGCTAGTTGTGGTAATGAAATTCCGTCTTTATCCCCGTTTAGTTCTCTTTCTAGTTCAGTATAATCATTATGTGTTAATTCTTTTTTAGAATTATACCAATCTACAAAATTTGTTTTTGAAAGCCTGTCGTAAATATCTAATCTTTGAACTGCCCAACATCTCGTTTGATGTGGTAAAGTATAGACCAATTCCACAAGTTTTTCACGATTTTGATGAGCCTCTAAAATATCTTTTATTTTTAATCTTTGATTATCTAAAATAGAACGACCTAACCCTATTTCATCTAATTTTTCTAATTCATATTCCATAGCTTTTTTGGCTGTCATTGTTTCATTTTTTTCCTGTAAAGTTTCCTCATTTTCCTTTTTTTCTTCTTTTCTTTCTAATACGTTGTGAGCTATTTCTAAAGCCTTGTCCATAATTTCTGTATTTTCTATTCCTTGATTTTGTAAATCTCTTACTAAATCTTTGTTTTTTTCGTTATTATTATCTAACATAATGTTTTCCTCCTTAAAATTTTATATATTTGACAAAACTAGCAAAATCTATTACAATAAACGTGTGAAATTATGCAACTAGATTCTGCTAGTTGTTATTTTAGAAACACTTATTCAAGTGTTTCTTTTTTTTAAGAGTCCAAGTATAAAACTCTTAATTTTTCTAAAATTTCTTCCTTTATATTTAGCCAAACGATTTCTTCTAAATATAAAGAATTAAATTTGTTTATGATTTCATCTATCGACTTGTCTGTAACATATAAATTGTTATATGTTAGGTCTGTTAAATATTTTTTAATTGCAGAATCTACAATGTCATCATAATCGTCACTATTATAGATAAAATCTTCAAAGCTTTTACCTAGTGTATTATTTTCTTTTATTGCATTTCTGAAATAACTTTTATCAATATTGAAGATTAAGGCTTCAAAATTAGGTAATTCAACCATTATTTCATTATCTTCTGGAAAAATGTTAATATCTCTGTAATCGTTTATTTTATAAACTTGTACCATAGTTTTTTCCTCCTTCCGTTAAGAATTGTTTATATTTTTCTACTATATTAAATTTGTAGAAAATATTTCTTCATCTTAATAAGAAACATTTTTATTCCTCCTTTTCTTCTTTTATTTCAATGTTTTCTGCTCTGCACCACCTTATAAATGCTTGTTCTTCTACCTTAACATCTCCCTTTTCGTCCGGTACAGATGGAAAACCGTTTACTTCGCATTAATTTTCTTGTATCATCTTTGTTTTTATGCAATATCTTTGCAATAAAAGGAACTTTAAAGAATTTTAAATCTTCAATAGTTTCATTTTTCTTACTAATAATAACTTCTTTTAATTCTTTTATAGAAGTAATTAACTCTGAAAAACATTCTTTTTCTTCTTCGTCCATAATTCACCTCCTTTTATCTTTTTAAATTGTTATTTTAAAAAGTAGACTTTTTTGTTATCTTTTATCTTTTTCGATATTATACTACCTCAGCAATACTTTGTCAACACTTTTTTAGACTTTTTATTTTTTATATTGACAGGGTTAACAATGTATGGTAAAATATAAATCGAAAAGAGGTGGAAGAAATGGAATCAAATATTATTAGCTTAAAAATAAAAGAAAATCGAAAGCTATTAGGACTAACGCAAGAACAATTTTCAAAAAAAATTGAATCCTCTTTAGGATTAGTAAAAATGTATGAAACAGGAGTTAGAAAACCTAGTAAAAAGATGAAAGATAAAATATGTAAAATATGTAATATCTCTTTAAATGAATTAGAGGGATTAAACGATAAGGAAAAATTAAGAACAGAAATATCTTCAAAAATTAGTAATATAAAAGTAGAAGAAAAAGACCAAAAAGCGATTAAAGAAGATTGTATTTCCTACTTTTATAATGTGCTAGATACGAAAAAAGGAAAAAAAATTAAATCCAATAATGAATTATCAAATATAGTTCAAATTATTACAAATACAATAGAACAGTTTATTAGAAATAACTATTTAAAAGTTGATACTAAAAAGCAATATAAAGAAGACGTTTTACAAGATTTTTTAAATTTAGATGAAAACAAAATGAATTTTATAAATTCTAAACAAGTAAACAAAATATTATTTAATGATGACCAATATGTTGAATTTATAAGGAATAACATAGACTTTATTAATAGTGTAATAAACGAATTACAATTTAATATTATTACTGAAAAATATGTAATTCCTTTAGTTAATAAAATTTTTGAAAAATGGGAAGACAATATAAATAATGCTACTGACTTTATTGAACTACCGAGTTCTTTAAAGGATAACAAATATGTAGCTCTATATGTAAATAAAGAATTATCAAATTTAAAATATGAAGTTGGAAACATTTTAATAGTTGAATGGAAAAGTACATACAAAAATCAAGATGACGTTATTGTAATTAACAAAGGCGAACTTCAAATAAGAAGATTTTATATTACTTCCAAAATAACAACCTTGAAACCATTAAATATCAATGAAGACATTGAAAACTATAGTAATTCTGAATTAAATTCAAAAGATATTCAAATTATAGGAAAAGTTATAGGTATTAAAATCTAATAATTAAGTTATAAACATCTGTAAAAAGATGATTATATAAAAAGAGGACAACGCAAAGCAGTCTGACAAACAAAACTTGCGTTATCCACACACAATACTTTTTAGAAAGCATTGCTATATTTATTGTACCAAAATCGTTCCAAAAATGCAATAAACAAAGCAAATCTTTCTTTAAAGTATTTATGAAAATATTTATTTTAAAGGAGGAATCAGGTATGGCTAGAACAGGCAGACCAAAAAAACAAATGTTAAGAAGAAAAAATCACGAGGGAACAGTTTATGAAAAAACTGTAATCAAAGAAAAGAAAGCAAAAGGAATTCCCATTTGTGAAATATGTAAGAATTGCACTGATAGAAGTATTTGCAATAACAGAGAAAACTGTAAAAAATGTGAAAAGTGTATGAACTGTAAAAAGTTTGGTAAATGTGAAAAAATCACATCATATACATATTACGAGGCTCAATATGTAGTTGGATATACTGACGAAGGAAAACCAATTAGAAAAACAATTACAGAAAAAACTGAAACAGAAGTTATAGAACAACTGAATCAGGTTAAGGCTCATAAACAAGGATTTATAGATAAAGATAAATCAAAAATGAGCCTAGAAGATTTGGCAAAAGAAAAAACAAAATATGACTATGATACAGGGGTAACTGATGAAAACTCTTACAAAACAAATATGGATACTATAAAAAGATTAAGTAAATATCCTTTTTTTACAATCCCTGTAAGAAAAGTAACAACTGATATGATAAAAGAATTTCTGTCAACGCAAAAGGATTATTCAGAATCAGTTGTAAAAAAGAACTTTCAAATGTTAAAAAGAGCATTTGCAAAGGCTCTTTCTGATAGTGTAATTATAGAAAATCCTTTTTTAGTAAATAAGGAATTAAAACTTCCAAAATCCAAAGTTCCTAAAAAGAAAGTTGAGGCTTTTTCTGTAGAAGACCAAAAAAGACTTGTAGAAGAACTTATGAAAAGTGATATTTCACAAAAAGTTCCTATACTATTAAGTCTATATACTTGTATGAGGTCAGGCGAAATACTAGCATTAAAAAAAGAAGATATAAACTTAAAAGAAAAGAAACTCAAGGTATCACGTACTTTAACAAGAGATAGTAGAGGAAAAGTAAAAATAGGAAGCTTTACTAAAACGTATTCAGGAGAAAGAGAAATTACAATAAATGCTGATATAGAAACTTTATTAAATATGGCTCTAGCAGATTATATTGACAATGAAGAACAACTACTTTTCTGTAGAAAAGATGGTACGCCATATACTACACAGGCTTTAAATTCTTGTTTCAAAAGATTTTGTGGTACTCACAATATAGATAAAGGATATAATGTGAATTTTCATCAATTAAGGCATACAGGGATTACAAGACTTATTGAAGTTGGAACACCTGTAGAGATTGTTCAGAAAAAAGCAGGTCATACTGATATATCTACTACAATGAATATTTACAATACTGTTTTGTCTGAAAGAGAAAAAGAAGTTGATAAAAACATTGAAAGACAATTTGATGAAAAAGGATTAGCATTATCTAATTATATCAACAAAGATTAAAAAATAATGGCATATTTCTGTATGAAGTATGTCATTTAATTTATGTAAAATTGCAGAAACAAATGCAGAAACTTTCTTGAAACTAACCTCAACAATCCACAATTTATGCGTGTTTTGTGGATTGTTGTTTTAAAAAGTTGGATACCACCTCGACCAATTTGAAGCAATTTTAAGAGAATTGCAGAAAATTTAAAAAGAGTGAAAAGAGTATTAACGACAAGGTTTTCGTTGATACTCTTTTCTGTTAAATTTTAAAAAATCTTGAAAAATTCTAAAAAATTTTAAGATTTTGTTCAGAAATTTATGTTCAGAAAAAATTTTATTCCAAACAAAAATGTTTAGAAAAAGTTCAGAAAAATATTCTTCCTAGAAAGGAAGTTAATTTGAAGGATTTACAATTTTATAAATCAAATGAAATTTTAAGTAATAAATTTTACCAAATACCACAAGAACTATTTGTTAGCTCTTTATATAAGGATAAACTAAATTCAGATGGTAAAATTCTATATGCATTTTTACTGGATAGATTATCATTATCTATCAAAAATCATTGGATAGATGAACAAAAAAATATATACCTAATTTTTACAAGACAAGAAGTACAAGAAAAATTAGGATTATCTGAAAAAACAGCGACAAAGGCTTTTAAACAATTAATTGATGTAAATCTAATTGCAGAAAAAAGACAGGGATTAGGAAAGCCAAACTTAATATATGTTGCTAAAATTCAATATGAAGATAAAAATAATATTCCAGATACGGAAAAAGTACAAGTCTTGAATAGTAATTTTTACGGTTCTAGAATAGTACAAAATACTGTTCAAGAACAGGAAAATTTACCTACAATCAATACTAATAATATCAAAACTGATATAATCAATACTGATTCTATCAATCCTTATAGTAATGATGAAATAAAATTAATAGAGATAAAAAACAAATGTAAATTAAATGACTTCTCTAAAGAAGAAAAAACTATATTAGAAGATGTAATTGATAGCTTATATTATAAAGAAACATTAAAAGTAGGAAGTATTATTGTTAATAACTATAAAATATTAGATAAACTAAAATTAATAGTTAAAGAAAATTTAATTCAATTATTAGAAATATTAAAAAATATTCCTAATATACAAAATGCTAAAAATTATTTGATGATTTGCTTATACAACAATTTAGGAAACACACATATAACTACTAAAAAAACAAACACTACTTCAGCTTGTAATAAAAGAGAATACCCAGAAGGCTTCTTGAACAACTTATATGCTAACGTTGCTTATGAGAATAGCTTAACAGCTCCGTAAGAAATTGCTTTGATATGAAGTTGCAAGGATATCGCTAATATGCAACTTCACTTAATAAAATAGCTTGACTATTTTATTAAGCCTAAAAAATACTTTAGTCATTTTTTAGGAAAGGGTGCAGGAACTCCTGCCACACAGATAAGTTTTGTATAAAACTTGTCTAGTGTGTTAGACAAGTAAACTTATTTTAGCAAGAAAGGCTTTGTAAGAATATGAGTTATGCTATCGTAAGAAATGAAAAATTAACGAGAAGTCAAGCACAAGGTATATGTGTTCATAATGATAGAAAAGCAAAAAATCATTCAAATAAAGAAATAGATATAAGCAAAACACACTTAAATTATTATTTAAAGAAAAATGAATTAAATTATATAAAAGAATTTGACAGACTAAAAGAAGAAAACAATTTAAAAGGTCAAATACGAAGTAATAGCATTATAATTTGTGAAATGATATTCACATCTGATAAAGAGTTCTTTGAAAACATTGGATTAGAAGAAACAAAAAGATATTTTGAAGAAAGTTATAAATTTATATCCAATTATAAAAATCTGGGAGAGAAATATATAATATCTGCAGTAATTCATTTAGATGAAGGAACACCACATATGCATTTGGCATATATCCCAGTAATTCATACAACAGATAAGCAAGGAAACAAGATAGATAAAATTTGTGCAAGAGATTTTTGGCAAGGTAGAGATAGTTATCGAAAATTGCAAAATGCTTACTTTGAATATGTATCTTCAAAAGGATTTAAATTAGAAAGAGGTTTACCTTCTGAAGAAACAGGCAGAAAACATGAAAAGATACAAGATTTTAAACAAATAACTAATTTTGAAAATACTAAAAAGATATTAAAAAATATAACATTAGATTTGCCAATAACTCCTAATATAAAAGATATTAAAAAAGTTATGATAAATCGTGATGAAAAAATAGAAAATGAGATAATAAATCCTAGAGATAAGCTAATACAAAAACTTTATCAAGAAAATAAATCATTGCATAAAGAATTGTCAAAACAAGCTAACACAGTAAATATAGCAACAAAATATGAAAGTGAATATTCTAAAATATTAGAAAATAATGAAAATTTAAAACATTTAAATATCTTATTACAAGAAGAACTCGAAAATAATGAAAAAGAATTAGAATTAAAATTTGAAAATAAAGTTTATGACATAGAACATAATTACAAAAAACAAATTGAAAATTTAGAAAAAGAAAACAAAACTTTGAATAAGATGATTGATAAATTTAAAATAACTATAAAACATTTTATTAAATGGATATGTCACAAATTCTCTTATCCTTCTGAGGATGAAATTATAAGAGATTTTGAAAAAGAAACATATATTGACTTAAATGTTGAAAAACAACTTGATATAAACGATTTTCAAAAAGATGAAATAGAAGATGAATATGAGATTGAATAAAAGTTAGAAAGGATTTGATGATATGGAAAATATAAAAAGATTTACTACTTTTTACGAAGAGTGTAAAGATGAATTTATGGAACATTTAGATGGAGTAAGAATATACTTGCAAAAAAATAATAGTAAGTTTAAAAATTTGCAAAAAGAATATACAAAGATTCTAGATAGTAATGAAAAGTTACAAAATATTTTATTTGGAGATAAAGTAGAAACAGGATTGACACCTATTGAATGCGATTTACTTTATAATGCAATAGAGATACAAGAAAAAATGCAAATTATGACTGAAGAAGAATTATATTTTAAAGGTGGAATGGATGCATATTATTATTTCAAAAAAATGGGGATAATTAAATAAATTCCTAAAAATTTTTAATCATATTGCTTAATAATTATGTAAAATATTGACAAATATGTTAAAATATATTATAATTATTATGTCAACAATATAACCCAGTATGATTGGAAATCCATTCATACGCAACTTAGAAAGGAGTTCTTTGACATGAAAAACATCTTTGATCGGCCTTGCTATTATATTGAGCAAGTAAAGAAAGTCCGCGTTCCTGAAAAGAAACGCAAAAAGTTCAATTCGAAATCTATGCTTTGTGCATGGGTAACGAAACTCTGTCCTGCTCGTTGTGAGAGCTGTTTTTTCAAATCTAATATGTACCATAATGGAGTACCAGATGAAAAATATCAGTTTTCTCAATATGGAGTAGACCGTCTCATCAAGTTCATCAATGATTCAAACAATTCATATTTGATGCTTTCTGGCGGCGGTGAACCTATGGTTCGGAAGGATATTGTGAACGAAATTATTCGTCGTGTCAAATCTGACCGAATTGTAATTGTTACAAGTGCCATTTGGGCAAAAACGTATGCATCTGCTGAGAAGACTATTGATGAACTTTATGAAAGTTACATTAGTCGTAACGATGACTTAGTTCTTGTTCTCAGACTTAGTGTTGATAGTTTTCACTATAAACCTCTTGGTTTTGATGTGATTGACAATGTAATCAAAGTCTTTAGAAACAAGTACAGCAAATGTAAGAATTTTCAGCTGAGAATTCATACAATGCAGAATGACCCTACTTTAGAAATGGTGGCGGAGAAGATTGGTGATTGTAAAGTTGTCTACAGTGATATTGAATCAGTTTCTGACAACAAAGAAATCATTAAAATTCTTCCTAAGCAGGCTACTCTTAGTTTTAATGAAGGATATGATATCAAAGTAGGACTCTCTAAACTCTTCTTCTCTAATTTGAAGATTGACCTTAACAAATTTACGGAAGATATTCAAAGGTCTCTTGATGTTTTTGAGGAAGATATGAGTGCTAGTGAATATGGCAATCCTTCTATCCTGACAAACTGTGATGGCTCTCTTGGACTTGATTTCTGGATTGACTATAACGGAAACGTCACTACTTGGGGCAATCAGCAGTGGGACAGTCTTTACAATGTATATGTAGATACTTATCAAGATTTGGTTAAGGGTACTTTTGAAAATATCATTAGTTATTCTTTCCTTGATAAAGGCTACTATTACAGAGAAAGAATTGTTAGAACAGTTAATCCTCGTGCAGTTTTGAGATCCAAAGCTATGAACTTGAGGGATTATGCTGGAGCATTTTTGATGGAAGAAGACAAAACAAAACTTTACTATGCAGTCCGTGCAATTAAGGACTATCTGGAAGATGGCGTTCTGTCTGAAGATGATATTTCTTATCTTCCTGCAAACTTGCTGAATGTTATCCATTCTAGTGTAGATGAAATTACTGCTCTTTACAAGGCATCTGACTATGATATTGTCAGTCAGTATTTTGACAAAAAGTCTGAACTTACACAGACAGATTGGGAAATTCTTTTTACCCTTATCCGTCTTGGACATTATGAAGTGTCAGAATCTCATCTCAAGGAAGCAATTGACTTCTACAATGAAAATTTTTATTGCAACATCCACAGTGTCAATGACATTCCTGACAGTGAAGATCCTATTCTTTATGGTGAATTCCACAATAGAATTTCTTTCATGAAGAAAGAGGCTGAAGAACTCTGTTTAAGAATGCATCACTAATGTGAGTATACTTAAATCCCCCTTTGATGATTTTCATCAGAGGGGGATTTTCTAAAATACAATTATATTAGGATTTAGTCCTGAACCTGCAAAATATGGCATTGAATTAATAAACTCCATATCTTCATTAGATATATCAAAATTATAAATATCTATATTTTCTTTTATTCTTTCATAATGTGTTGATTTTGGTAAAGGTAATACATTATTTTGTAAACACCACTTTATACAAATTTGTGCGACAGATTTATTGTATTTCTTAGCAATTTTTTGTAGCTCTATATTATTTAACATTTTGCCAGAACCAATCGGACTCCATGCCTCTACAACGATATTATTTTTCATACAATAATCAACTGTATCTTTTTGCATAAAGCCAGGATGAAATTCAATTTGATTTACCATTGGCAATATATTAATTTGCTTCTTTAAAGCTTCTAAATGTGGTACAAGAAAATTACTAACGCCAATTGCTCTAACTTTTCCTTCTTCATATAGTTTTTCTAGTGCCTTCCATGTACTCCAATTTATTTCTTCCCAATTGTCTGATGTCATAGGCCAATGAATTAAATATAAATCCAGATAGTCAGTTTGCAAGTTTTGTAAACTTCGTTCAAATGCTTTTATAGTATTATCATATCCTTTATCACTATTCCATACTTTACTAGTTATAAATACTTCATTTCTAGGAATGTTATATTTCTTCAATGTATTACCTATAAATTCTTCGTTTCCATATTTTGATGCAGTATCTATATGTTTATATCCTAGTTTGATTGCAGAAATAATTGATTCTTCTACTAGGTCACTATCTTTAATATGCCAAGTACCAAAACCAATATTAGGTATACGTATATTATTATTTAAATAAAAATTATTCATATTAATTATTATTTTCCTTTAGATATTTTTTTATATTTTCTATATCTTTTTGATCTTTAGGTGCATTTCTTTTTTCCTTAAAGGCTAAAATTGTTTTTAAACTTTCAACAGGATAACCATCCTTATATTCCATTTTGAAATTTTCTTTACTATTTGGAACTATTTCAATTTCTTTTGAAATATGATAAAAACCACATTCATTTTTATCACTTTCTTTTAGATTATATTTTTCCTTTAATTGTTCAAATAATTCGTTTGAAACACATAAATCAAGATCTCCAGCTATTTCTCTTAATCCATATAGTAACATAGAGCCACTTGATAAAATATAATATTCTGTTTTTGGTAATTTTAAAGTGTCTAATAAATTTAATAATTCTTCTTTATTCATTTTTAAATTCCTCCTCACATAATTTTTATTATTATAGCAGAGTATAATAATAGTAGTCAATATTGCAATTTATATATTCTTGATTTAATTATTATCGTAAATTGTAAAAGTAAATTCCAAATACGATATATAAATATGGATATAAACT
>CAMFER010000013.1 GCA_945949485.1 uncultured Clostridium sp.
CCTCATAAACTTGCGTGACATAAAAGTTCAAAGACTTATCCAACCAATAAATGATTAAAAACGAAACTGTGGCAATACACTCCTTAAAATAGTCAAAGCTATAAGAAAAATCAAAAGTCCACAGTTACCACATTTAGATTATACTAAATATTAATATAAAAATAAATGAAGAAAGGAGTGTATGGTGTATTTAAGTTATTAAATATATCATACAAGGAAAAAATGAGATTATCAAAAACAGGAATGGGAACAACAAAACTAAGCAACTTGGATAATATGTATCCTGGACAAAGTATATTATTACAAACAGGACAATTAGTTCAATATGGTGCAGGATTATTTGGATATGGTACAATACCACTTTTAGTTAGAAGAAATATAGAAAAAATAATAGTAGAAACATTAAATAAATATGGTTGTATAGAAGTATTATTACCAACATTGCAACCAGATACAATATGGAAAAATTCAGGTAGATATGACCATTATGTTGATGATGGTACAATGCTAATTACTGAATCAAATAAAGGTACATTTTGCTTAGCTCCTACAGGAGAAGAAGCAATGCTAGAATTTGCAAGAGAAAAATTAAAATCATATAAAAACTTACCTGTTACATATTATCAAATCGGCGAGAAATTCAGAAATGAAATAAGAACAAGGGGATACTTACTAAGAGGGAAAGCTTTTCCAATGTTAGATGCATATAGTTTTGATGCTAACGAAGAAGGAATGGCAAAATCTTATGACAATGTAAGAAAAGCATTTTTAGAGATTTTTGAAAAAATAGGTATGAATGTTATTCCTATAGTTGCTGATAATGGTGCAATGGGTGGAAAAAAATCTGAAGAATTTATGATGGTATCAGAACAAGGTGAAGATAAAATTCTTTATGATGAGAAAACAAAAATAGGATTAAATACAGAAATATTAGAAAGAGAAGATTATAAAGAATATTTGAAAGCAGAATATGGAATAGAAGATATATCAAATTTTAAAGAAATAAGAACAATGGAATTAGGACATATTTTCCAATTAGGAACAAGATATTCAGAAATGATGAATGGAAAATTTACAAATCAAGAAGGAAAAGAATCACTATATTATATGGGATGCTATGGAATTGGTGTTAGTAGAACATTAGCGGCTTTATATGAGCAATCTATCATAATAGATGAAAAATGGGGACCATGTGGATTTGCTTTACCAGAAACAGTTGCACCATATAAAATACAAATCGTGCCAAAAATGGATAATGAAGAAAAACTTGACTTTGCAAATAAATTATATGAAACATTAAAAGAAAATGATATTGATAGTATATTAGATGATAGAGAAAAAGTTTCTATGGGAGCGAAAATAAAAGATGCAAAAATTCTTGGAACTCCATACCTAGTGGTAATTGGAGAAAAACAAGAAGGAGAAAAAATAGAACTAGAAAATATCAAAACAGGAGAAAAACAAATAGTGACAGTAAAAGAATTAATAGAAAAAATAAAAAGATAGGAAATTTTCCTATCTTTTTTTAGGATAAGCTATTTAATAAATTGTCGACAGATTCTTTTAATTCTTTTATTTCAGCAAAAAAATTTTCATCAGAAAGATCTTTTTCAGAAGTTTTTAAATTTATGCATTTTTTTAAAACATAAGCATTTTGATTAATTAAAGAAATATCTTTAATGAAAGATCTGAAATTGTATAAAGAAAGTCCTAATGCTTCTGACATACCTAAAATCATGTATCTATTCTTTTTTTCTGAAAATACTCCAATTAAATGCGACAATTCTGTAATAGCTTTGATATAGTCCTCCTTGGTTTGAAGCACCCGAATTTCATGGGCTTCATTAGCTAAAGCTGTCATTCTATACCAATCTCCCTTCTAGCATTTTAGCTACAATATATTATACCATATTTTACAAAAAATGTAAAGACGATGCGAGTTATAGGAGATAATGTAATAATATTATTAAGATTTTATTAAAAATATAATAATAGAAATATTTTCACATAAAAAACACAAATATTTTGTATTTTAGTAACAATATATATGTAATATATAGCATATATTACAAAAGGAGATGTAGAAAGGAAGTTAGTATGATTAAAATAGAAAACAAATCTACAGACTTAGTAAATGTAAAGAATTTTTTAGATTACGATAAAAAAATAGAAACAAATGATAAAACTTTTGAACAATTGATGTTTGTATATATGGCTGCAATAAAAGAAGTAGAAACTAAATTAGAAATAATAAAACAAGAAAGTAAAATATTTAATGATTATGAAATTATAGATAATATGAAAACAAGAATAAAAACACCAGAAAGTATAGTAAATAAAATGAAGAAAAAAGGTCTTGAGATAAATTATAAAGAAATGATAGAAAATATAAATGATATTGCAGGAATTAGGGTGGTTACACCAATAAAAGAAGATATTTATGAAATAGAAAAATTAATAAGAAAAATTCCAGAAATAAATGTTTTAAGAGAAAAGGACTATGTAGAAAATCCTAAAGAAAGTGGATATTCTAGCTATCATATGATACTAGAAGTGCCTGTAACATTATTGCAAAATATAATATATGTAAAAGCTGAATTACAAATTAGGACTATGGCAATGGATTTTTGGGCTAGTCTAGAGCATAAGATGAAATATAAATCAAAAAATAAAATAACTAAAAAACAAGCAAAAGAATGGATAAATTGTGCTAAAATTGTAAATAAATTAGATAATAAAATGATGTTGCTAAAGTCGTAAGGGAGTTTTGGGACAGGTCCAAGTGAGACATTTTGTCTAACTTGGACCTGTCCCAAAATTTTCTTTGCTAATTTTTTATTATAAAAGGAAGGATTTATGTAAAATACGTCGAATAATATAATTGTGTATAAAAAAATGAATTATTTGGAAGAAAGTGAGGAAAAATGTTTAGATACAGTGATGAAATTATAGAAGAAGTTAGACAAACAAATGATATAGTAGATGTAATTTCACAATATGTAAGACTAAAAAGAAGTGGTAGAAACTATTTTGGATTATGTCCATTTCATAATGAAAAATCACCGTCTTTTTCCGTATCACCAGATAAACAGATATTTCATTGCTTTGGTTGTGGAGTAGGAGGAAATGTATTTACTTTCTTGACCAAAATAGAAGGTATTGGTTTTGTTGAAGCTGTACAAACATTAGCAGAAAGAGCTAATATACAATTACCAACTTTAGAAAGTAGTGGAGACTCAAAAAAAGAAGAATTAAAAACCAAAGTGTACAAGGTTAATGAATTTACTGCAAATTTTTATCATGAAAATTTGTACAAGCCTGATGCAAAAATAGCACAAGAATATGTGAAAAAAAGAAAACTAACAAATGATACTTTAAAATCTTTTAAAATTGGTTTTTCAGGAAAGTTTGATGAATTGTACAGAGCATTAAAGCAAAATGGTTTTGAAGATAGAGAGATTTTAGAATCAGGACTAGTGAATAGAAATGACAATGGAAGATATATTGACAGATATAGAAATAGACTTATGTTTCCAATATGTGATGTACGAGGAAGAGTAATTGCTTTTGGAGGAAGAGTTTTAGATGATTCTAAACCTAAATACATAAATTCTCCTGAAAATATAGTGTATAGTAAAGGAAGACATTTGTTTGGACTGAATGTAGCCAAAAAATATGACATTAAGAAAAATCTATTAATTGTAGAAGGCTATATGGATGTCATTTCACTACATCAAAGAGGTATACACAATGTTGTAGCATCTCTAGGAACAGCAATGACGCAACAACAAGGATACCTATTAAGGAATAGTACTGAACAGATAATATTAAGTTATGACTCTGATGAAGCTGGTCTTAATGCAAAACTAAGAGCATTAGAAATTTTACAAAACATGGGGTGTGATATTAGAGTTCTTCAAATGGAAGGAGCTAAAGATCCAGATGAGTTTGTTATAAAATATGGAAATGCTAGATTTCAAGCGCTAATAGATAAGGCATTATCAGTAGTAGAATTTAAAGTTAAAGTACTAAAACAAAGGCTTAATTTAGATAACACAAGCGACAAGATAAAATTTTTAAATGAAATTGCTAAATTGATAGCAAAAGTAGAAAATACAATGGAGAGAGAAGTATATATAGAAAAAATTTCTAAAGAATATGATGTCTCTAAAGAAGCAATATATGCGGAGGTTAATAAACTAACATATAAACAAAGAAATACTGAAAAGGCCCTAGAAAAATCAAGGCCAGTTATTTTACATAAAAAAAATGAAGAAACTAATGTACCAGAAGCAACAAAAAGAAGAGAAAATACAATATTATCGATATTATTAATAGGAGAGTTAAGTATTTTCAATACTATAAAACAAAATATAAAGATTGAGGACTTTAAATATCCTCTAAATAAACAGATTGCTAAAAAGTTGTATGAAGAATTTGAAAAAGGTAATATTAATATAAATGGAATTATAGATAATCTAAACGAAGAGGAACAAAATCATATAACGATGATAATGGCAGAGGATTATGGTATTGAAAATCTAGAAAAAGCTATAAATGATATTATACAAAACTATGAGAAAGAAAAATTAAATGAAAGAAAATTTGAAATATTAGAATTGCTAGAAGAAGATTTAGAAAAAGATGAAAAGATAAGTTTAGAGAAAGAGCTAAGTGATATAATTATTAAATTAGCTAAAATTAAGTAGGGGTGAAATTTTAATGGCGAAGAAAAAAGAAGAAATTAATGAAATAGTAGAAAAAGAAGAAAAAAACGATGTAAAGAAAGAAAAGAAAGTCAAGGAAAAAACAGATAAAAAGGAAAAAGAGAAAAAAATTACAAAAGAAGAAAAAATTGAAAAAATGGAAGAGGCAAGAAGAGTAACTAAAAAGAAAGTTACCGAAAAAAGAAAAAAAGAAGCTGAAGAAAAAAAAGAAGACGATAAAAATGAAAACAAAGAAAAAGATGATAAGTTAAAACAAGAAAAAGTTAATAGTATATTAAAAAAAGCAAAAGAAAAGGGAAAAATAACATATGGAGATTTAGCAACAGAATTGGATGATGTGAATCCAGATCAAATAGATAAAGTATTTGATGCTTTTGAAGAATTAGGTGTAGATTTATTAAATGATGATATGGATGAAGAACCTGACATAGAGGATTTAAAAGAAGTTGAAAATTTAAAATTAGATGAAATAACAGATACTAGTTATGAAGGTATTAATGTTGATGATCCAGTAAGAATGTATCTAAGAGAAATAGGTAGAGTTCCTTTATTAACTTTTGATCAAGAATTAGCACTAGCTAAAAGAATTCTAAATGGGGATGAAGAAGCAAAAAAAGAACTTGCTGAATCAAACCTAAGATTAGTAGTAAGTATTGCAAAAAAATATGTTGGTAGAGGAATGCTTTTCTTAGATTTAATACAAGAAGGAAATATGGGGTTAATAAAAGCAGTAGAAAAATTTGATTATACTAAAGGATTTAAATTTAGTACTTATGCTACGTGGTGGATTAGACAAGCGATAACAAGAGCTATTGCAGATCAAGCAAGAACTATAAGAATACCAGTTCATATGGTAGAAACAATAAATAAATTAATTAGAACTTCTAGACACTTATTGCAACAATTAGGAAGAGAACCAACCCCAGAAGAAATAGCAGAAGAAATGGAAATACCAGTGGAAAAAGTTATGGAAATTCAAAAAATAGCTCAAGACCCTGTATCTTTGGAAACACCAATAGGAGAAGAGGATGATAGTCACTTAGGAGACTTTATTCAAGATGATGATAGCCCAGCTCCACATGATTCTGCTGCATATACTTTATTAAAAGAACAGTTAGAAGAAGTAATGAATACATTAACACCAAGAGAAGCTAAAGTTTTAAAACTAAGATTTGGATTGGAAGATGGAAAAGCAAGAACTTTAGAAGAAGTTGGACGTGAGTTTGAAGTAACACGTGAAAGAATCAGACAAATAGAAGCAAAGGCATTAAGAAAATTAAGACATCCAAGTAGAAGCAAAAAATTAAGAGATTATATGGGGTAATAATTTTTAGATTACGGAGGAAAAAATGGAGCAATTTACAAATTTTATTGAAAATATAAAAGCACTTCAAATTATAGATATTGTGATTGCTGTTGGAATAATTTTAATTTTTAGAATTTTTGCTTCAACAATTGCATATATCATTATTAGAATGTTTAAATTTAAAGCTAAAAAAGCTAAGGATATAAAAGAAAGTGCATTTTTTAAACCATTACGACTATTCTTCATAATTTTAGGTGTATATTTAGCACTACTTTTCTTACAAAAACCATTAAATATAACTGAAGAAATAATGGAAATTACAACAGTAATATTTAAAATAATAAGTGTAATTGCCTTTTCAGTAGGATTAGCCAAGAGCTTTACATTAAATTCAACATTAGTAAAGAAAATAAGAAAAGAAGCAAAAAGAGAATATGATGATGCCACAATTGAGTTTTGTTTGAAAATTGTAAGAGTATTAATATATATAATAGCAGCAATAATTGTATTGACGATATTAAAGATAGATTTAACAGGTCTTATTGCTGGTTTAGGAGTTGGTGGTATAATAGTTACTCTTGCAGCACAAGATACAGCCAAAAACCTATTTGGAGGATTTGTTATATTTATAGATAAACCATTTGCTGTAGGTGATTGGATACAAATGGATTCTTTTGAAGGGACAATTGAAGATATAACCTTTAGAACTACAAGAATAAGAACATTTGAAAATTCTTTACTAAATGTTCCAAATTCTATTATTTCAAATGCATCAGTGATTAACTGGAGTAAAATGGAGAGTAGAAGATATAAAGTAAATCTTAGAATAGAGTTAAATACTCCTGTGGAAAAATTAAAAATACTAAAAACAAGAGTAGAAGAAATGTTATATAAAAGAGAAAATATATTAGATGATTCTACAATTGTAAGATTCGATAGTATGGATGAAAATGGAATAAATATGTTAGTATATACTTATACTAATTCAGTAGGATATAGTAATTACTTAGAAGAAGTTGAAGAAATAAATTACAAAATAATGAAAATAATCGAAGAAGAGCAAATAAAAATCGCGCATGATACTACAAATATTTATGTAAAAAATTAAAATTTAATAAAAAGTATAAATAAAAAGAATTAAACAATAAAGATTTAATTCTTTTTTTGTGCTCCATTTTATTTTATGTTCACACTATAGACATATTCAGAGGTTATAATATATAATATAAAAAAATAGGGAGTTGAGAATAATGGTGAATAATTGTATTCTAGTTGTAGATGATGAACAAAGAATGAGGAAACTTATAAAAGATTTCTTGACTGCAAAAGGATATAGTATTTTAGAAGCAGAAGATGGAGAAAAAGCTCTTCAAGTGTATGAAGAAAATAAAAGCAAAATAACTCTAATTCTATTAGATGTTATGATGCCAAAATTAGACGGATGGTCTGTTTTAAGGCAAATAAGACAAGAATCTAAAGTTCCTATTATTATGCTAACAGCAAGAGGAGAAGAACAAGATGAACTTTTTGGATTTGAGCTTGGAGTAGATGAATATATATCAAAACCATTTAGCCCTAAAATTTTAGTTGCAAGAGTAGAGGCTATTTTAAAAAGAACTAATAGAAATGAAAAAGAAATAAAAAATTATGATGGAATAGAAATAGACAAAGAAGGAAGAACTGTAAAAATAGACGGTAAATTAATAGAACTTAGTTTAAGAGAGTATGAACTGTTAGTATATTTGGTGGATAATGAAAATATTGCACTATCTAGAGATAAAATCTTAAATAATGTGTGGAATTATGATTATTATGGAGATTCAAGAACCATAGATAGTCATATAAAGAAAATAAGGCATAAGTTAGGTAAAAAAGGAAAATATATAAAAACAATGAGAGGCGTAGGATATAAATTTGAAATAAAATAGAAAGAAGAGGTTAAAGCAAAAAATGAGCAAAATACGTAATTCTTTAAAGTCTGTCAGAGTAAAACTTTTTATAACATTATCATTAGTAATATTAGCTATTATAACATTTTTGATTTTAGTAAATAATTTTGTTTTTGGACAATATTATTTATACAGTAAAACAAAAGCATTAGAATCGTTATATGAAGTTGTTAATGATTACTATAATAATGAACAGACAGGAGATATATCTTCTAAACTAGAAAAAACAGCTATACAAAATAATTTTGATATATTGATAAAAGATGATCAAAATGTTAATGTCTATACATCTAATAAAGACTTTTTTTCAACTTTTAGCCAGATGACGGAAATGACTAATAATTTTAATTCTGGATTAGGAGAAACAATAGCAAAAGATGATAATTATACGATAAAGAAAATGAGAGATACTAGAAATGGAATTTCATTTATTGTTTTATCATCAAAATTAGATAATGGATATTTATTATATGCACGTATTCCAATTACTTCAATACAAGAAAGTGTAAAAATATCTAATAATTTCTTATATCTTATGGCGGGACTTACAATTTTAATTGCCGCTGTGATTGTTTCTTATGTTACAAGGAAATTTACAGATCCTATTTTAGAGTTAGATAAAATTGCAAAAAAAATGGCAAATTTAGA
The DNA here is from genome assembly GCA_945949485.1 of uncultured Clostridium sp. Lineage (GTDB taxonomy): Bacteria > Bacillota > Clostridia > TANB77 > CAG-508 > CAG-269. The sequence goes on from CAMFER010000013.1 coordinate 8,631, forward strand.
CTTTAGTCATAAATATAGAATAACAGGTGCAGATGATGAAATTAATAATCTTGGAAAAAGTATTAATCTGATGTCAGAAAAACTAGAAAAAACAATTAAACAGTTAAGAAGTACTAACATAGAATTGGAAAGAGATATTGAAGAGAAATCTAAAATAGATGAAATGAGAAAAAGCTTTATATCAGACGTATCGCATGAGTTAAAAACTCCAATTGCACTAATACAAGGATATAGTGAAGGACTAATAGAAAATGTAAATAATGATGAAGAAAGCAGAAAGTTTTATGCAGAAGTAATATTAGACGAAACAAACAAGATGGACAAATTGGTTAAACAATTACTAGAATTAATGAAACTAGAATATGGAAAGAGAGAGTTTAATGATAAGAAATTTAACATTGTTGAAGTAGAAAAAGAAATCATTAGAAAAACTCAAGTAATACAAGAAGAAAAACAAGTAAAAGTAATATTAGATACTCCAGATGAAATAAACGTTTTTGCAGATGATTTTTACATTGAACAAGTAATAGGAAATTATATGACAAATGCAATTAAACATGTTGAAGAAGTAAATGGCGAAAAATATATAAAAATACAAAATGAAGTGGATGTAGATAAAAATAAAGTAATAATCCGAGTATTTAATACAGGAAAAAATATAGAAGAAGAACATATAAATAGAATATGGAATCGTTTTTATAAAGTTGATCAATCAAGAAACAGAAATGATGGTGGAACTGGAATAGGATTATCATTTGTAAAAGCAGTTATGCAAAATTACAAAAAAGGTTATGGTGTTGTAAATAAAGAAAATGGAGTAGAATTCTATATTGAATTAGAATTAAAAATTTAATATAAAACAAGTTAATAATCTAAATTGTTAAAAATATTTAATGATTTAGATTATTTTTTGTCGAATATTGCGATGAAAAAAGCTTTACAAATATGAAAAAAAGTATTAATATATTTTTGATAATTTATTCATGGATTAAATTTAAATCAAATTAATTAGATTCAAAAAATTAAATCAAAAAATCCCTTAAAATTTAAAATATAAATGTATGAGGAGGTTATATATATGTATGTTCAAATATACTAATATATATATAAATTCTTTAAGTTTAGTTATTTCAATTATAGTTTTTCTAATTATTGATATAGCTTTTATCGATAATGATTTAATAACTAAAAAAAGTAGTTTTAAAGCAGAGTTTAAAACAGAAAACATAGTAGAAGTTTCAACAAATAGTTCTCAAAAAGTGGAAAATATAAGTGAAGAACCAGATGAGTTGAAAACAGATTGGTATCTCGAAATCCCTATAATATCTCTAAAAGCAAATATAGAAGAAGGAACCACAAAAGAAGTTATGGATAATTATATAGGACATTTTGAAGAAACTTCTAAAAATTATGGTAATGTTGGTCTTGCTGCACATAATAGAGGATATAAAAACAATTATTTTTCTAGACTAAAAGAACTTAAAGAAGGAGATGAAATTATATATAAAGAAGAGATTTTTTATAAAAAATATAAAGTAATAAAAAACATAATAATTAAAGATACAAACTGGGATTATTTACAACCTACAGAAGAAAATTATATTACATTAATAACATGTGTAGAAAATGAGCCAGAGTACAGAAGATGTGTAATAGGAAAGGAAATATAAAAGGAAAAAGGAAGGAGAATTTAATGAGGATAATAAACAAGTCTATAATAGTAATTGTTGTTTCAATATTAATGGCATTACTATTTATAAATTCAGTATATGGAGGATATATACAAAATGCTAAAGTTTTCTCAATAGGAGAATGTCGGGAATTTATTAAAATACAAAGGAACTACTGTTAAAGTAAGTTATATAGTATATGAAAATGATGGGATACAGTATCCAGCATATTGTATGGATAAAACAAAACCAGGAGCAGAAACAGGAGAATATGTAGTAAATATATATAATGCTATAAATGATGTGAAATTGTGGAGATATGTAATAAATGGATATCCATATAAGTCAATTGAAGAATTAGGTGTTGCAAATAGTAAAGAAGCTTTTACAGCAACTAAACAAGCTATTTATTGTTATATTCATGGAAACAACAGATGGGATTATACAGGAATTGGAGAAGCAGGTGAAAGAACTTTAAACGCAATGCAAAGAATAATAGATAATGCAGAAAATTCAAATCAAAATATAGCGTCAAATAATATAAGGATAAACAAAATAGAAGAAAATTGGAAACAAGATGAATTAGATAAACAATACATTTCTAAAACATATTCTGTTAGCAGTGACGCCAAATTGGAGAACTATAGAGTACAGGTTAGTAAATTAAAAAGTACAGAAAATGGTGGTATTAAAATAGTAGATATAAATAATAATGAAAAAGAAATATTTAATACCAATGAGAATTTTAAAATATTAATACCAATAAAAGAAACAAAAGATTCTGGGAAAATTAAAATAGAAGTTAGTGGCAAAGTTGAAACAAAACCAGTACTTTATGGGACTGGTCCTTCAGGATATCAAGACTATGCTTTAACAGCTTTAATGTATGAAGATGGAACAGGAAATACAGAAGATTATTTTCAAAATAATGAAACAAAAATTATAATTATTAAACAAGATAATGATACATGTAAAAGATTAGAAGGTGTTGAATTTGCAATATTAGACAGCAATAGAAATGTGATATATAGTGGATTAGTAACAGATGAAGAAGGAAAAGTAGAAATAAAAAATATGTTACCAGGAACATATTATATATTAGAAAAAAATACTATAGAAGGATATGAAAAATATGAAGGAGAGATAGAGATAAAACTAGATTATAATGAAGAATATACTGTTAAGATAAATAATAAAAAAGAAGAAAAACCAAAGGTTGAAATAGAGAAAAATAAAAGTGAAAAAGAAGTGACACGGAATAAAGAAATTACCAGTTACAGGGATGTAAAAATCTTTGATAAAACAATAACATTTTATTGAAAAAAAGAATAAAAACATATATAATAGGTACAACATAAATATAGATTGGAGAGAAGAAAATGGTAACTCAATTAATCATATTAGTTGTACTTATTTTGTTAAATGCTTTTTTTGCTGCAACAGAAATAGCATTTATATCTTTGAATGATGCGAAGATAGAAAAACAAGCAAAAGAAGGAAATAAAAAAGCAAGACAAATAGAAAAAATGTTAAAAGAACCAAGTAAATTTTTGGCAACAATACAAATTGGGATAACACTTGCCGGATTTTTATCAAGTGCTTTTGCATCAGATGCTTTTGCAGAAAAGTTAGCACCAGTTTTATATAATTTAATCCCTGTTATAAGTATTGGAGCATGGAAAAGTATATCAATAATAATAATAACAATAATACTTTCTTTCTTTACATTAGTATTTGGAGAATTAGTTCCAAAAAGATTAGCGATGAAGAATTATGAAAAAATATCATTTGCTACAATAGGATTTATAAGAACCCTTGCAATACTTACATCACCATTTGTAAAGTTATTGACAGTAGTTACAAATGCAGTTTCAAAATTATTTGGAGTTGGAGAAAACGAAGAAGAGTTAGTAACAGAAGAAGAAATAAAAATGATGGTAGATCAAGGTGAAGAGAAAGGAACAATACAAGAGGAAGAAAAAGAATTAATAAATAATGTATTTGAATTTAATGATATAACAGTTTCAGAAATAATGAGACATAGAAAAGATATATTTGCAGTAGATATAAATATTAGTAATGAAGAACTTATGCAAGAGCTATCTAAAGAAGAATATAGATATAGTAGAATACCAGTATATGATGAAACAATAGACGAAATTAAAGGGATATTATATGTAAAAGATGTGTTAAAAAATATAAATAAAAAAAGCTTTAGAGTAAAAAATGTAGTAAAAGATGCATATTTTGTATCACAAAATAGATTAATAAATGAAGTATTCAAAGAATTGAAGAAAAATAAAAAGCAAATAGCTATAATAGTTGATGAATATGGTGGAACAGCAGGTTTAGTAACAATGGAAGATATACTAGAAGAATTAGTTGGTGATATATATGATGAATATGATAAAGTTGAAGATGAATATGAAAAAATAGATGATAGCACATATATTTTAAGTGGAAGTATGACAATATATGATGTTAACAAACTTCTATTAGCAGATATACCAGAAGGAGATTATGATACTTTATCAGGATTTTTACAAGAAAAACTAGGAAGAATTCCTGATGATGAAGAATTACCAATAATTGAAACTAAAAAAGTCACATATAAAATTGAAAAATATGAAGATAAAAGGATATTAAAAGTTAAAGCATGCAAAAATAATGAAGAAAATATAGCTGCAGCAGAATAAGGAAAGGAATAATAATATGAAAAAGAAATATATTGTAGGAATTATAATAGCAATTGTTTTAGTAATTGTATTAGGGATAGTAATTTATAAAGTTATTGAAGAAAATGGAAAAAATTACGAGATAGTTAAAGTTAATACATATAATTATTTTGTATTAAAAGAAAATAAACTTTCAGGAGTAATTGATAGACAAGGAAATATTATAATACCAGAAGAATATGATGAGATAAAAATTCCAAATCCAGAAAAAGCACTTTTTGTTTGCTATAAAGCAGATGATATAAAGATATTAAATGCAAACAAAGAAGAAATACTAACACAATATGAAAAAGTGGAACCTATTAGATTGAAAAATGTTGAAAGTGACTTGATGTATGAAAAAAGTGTACTTAAATATCTAGAAAATGGCAAATATGGATTAATAGATTTTGATGGAAAGAAAATAACAAAACCAATATATGAAGAGATTGATAGTGTACCATACAAAGAAGGAGAAATATTAGTAAAACTAGATGGAAAATATGGAATTATAAATATTAAAGGAAATAATATTGTAAATAATATGTATGATTCAATATCAGTAGATGGGTACTATGTAGATAGTGATGGATATAAATATGCAGGATATATAACATCTATAACAACAGAAGAAGGATATAGATATGGATATGTAAATTATAAAGGAAAGGAAATATTAAAAAATGAATATAATGAAATATCTAGAATAACAGATATAGAAGATAATAATAATACTTATTTACTATGTGCTAAAAATGGACAATATGGAATATTAGAAAATGAAAAAGTAATTATAAATAATGAATACCAATCTATAAGATACGATAGAACAAATGACTTATTTATAATTGAAAAAGGTACAAAATATGGAATTGCTAAAAGAGATGGAAATGTAATAGTTCCAACGCAATATAATCAAATAGATGTAACAGGAATATATCTATATGCTAAAAATGAACAAGGTGTTACAGTATATAACAGTAATGGAACACAAGTTAATATAGATACAAATGTAGCAATCTTAAATACAGAAAATGAAAAATACAGGATACGAATAAATAGTACAGAAGGCACGAAGTATGGCGTTATAGGAAAAGATGGAGAAGAAATTATAGAGGATAAATATAGTTATATAGAATACTTATTTGATAATTATTTTATAGCAAGTAATGAAAATTCAAAATTAGGAATTATAGATGATAAAGAAAATGAAAGAGTAATATTAGAAAATGATTCAGTTCAAGAAATAGAAGGAACAGATATTATACAAGTAGTAAATGGAACAACAACTAAATTATATAATAAACAATTGGATAATATATGTACGATAGAATCAGCAAATATTGTCCTAAAAGACACATATATAGAAATATATAATGAAAATGAAACAAAATATTTTGGAAAAGATGGAAAAGCTCTAACAAACAAAGATATATATCCTAATAATACATTATACTCAATAGAAAATAATGGCAAGTGGGGATTTGAGGACAAAAATGGAAACATTTTAGTAGATTTTAAATATGATATGGTTACAGAATTCAATGAATATGGATTTGCAGGTATAAAATTAGAAGGAAAGTGGGGAGTAATCAATGAAAAAGGAGAAGAAATTGTTGTTCCAACATATGAATTAAAAGATACGCCATTTTTCATAGGACAATATTATAGAGTGAAATATGGATTAGGAGAAAATTATTTTACAAAATAGAAATGAAATAAAACCGTTACAAAATAGTAGCGGTTTTTTGTTTAGCTTCATATAAAATGGTAATAATATTATAAGTACATAAAGGAATAGTAAAATTAAGAAGGTGATAAATTGAAAATTGGTATTGCATTATCTGGTGGAGGTATAAGAGGGATTGCTCATGCTGGAGCATTAAAAGCATTAGAAGAAAATGGAATAAAACCAAGTGTGATTGGAGGAACAAGTTCAGGAGGGTTAATAGCTAGCTTATATGCACTAGGATATTCTCCATATTATATCTATATATTATTCAAAAGATATTCAGAAGATATTGTGGAGATAAATTCTACACCAATAGTAACAGGAATTAGTAACTTTATGATGAACAAAAAAATTATTTTGTCAGGATTGAAGACTGGAGAAACAATTGAAGATGCATATAATAATTTGGCTTTAAAAAAAGGAGTTAGAAAAATAAGTGATATAAAAACAATGCCATTAGTTATACCAGCAGTAGATGTAAGTGAGGCAAAAGAGTATGTATTTACTAATAAAATTCCAAGTAAATCTAAAAACAATGAAAGATATATTACAGATATAACAGTGGGAAAAGCAGTAAGAGCTAGTAGTAGTTTTCCAGCAATTTTTTGTCCATGCCAATTTAAAGAACATAGATTTTTAGATGGAGGAGTATTAGATAATATTCCAGTAAAAGAAGTGAAAAAACAAGGTGCGGATAAAGTAATTGCAATAAATTTTAAAGCAGATGATGTTGATGAAGAAAGTAATATGATGGATATTGCTATGAGGACTATTGATATAATGGGAAATAAAATTTCAGAAGATAGTTTAAATCAAAGTGACTATATATTAACTATAAAAACTGATAAAACTCGGATTGTTAGATGTTGAAAAATTAGATAGTTGCTACAAATATGGATATAGAGCAGTATTAGAAAAAATTGATGAGATAAAAGAAATATTAAAATAAAATATGAACTAAAGAAAAAAACTTGAATATAATATAAATATAATTCGAGTAAAGGAGCATTGAAATGAAAATTAGGTATTTTGATAATGCTGCTACAACAAGAGTAAAAAAAGAAGTACTAATGGAAATGTTACCATATTTTCATGATTTTTATGGAAATCCATCTTCTATATATAGTGTTGGAAGAAAAGCTAAAAAGGCAATAGAACAAGCTAGAGAAAGAGTAGCTAGCCTATTAAATTGTAATTCTAATGAAATATATTTTACAGGATGTGGCTCTGAAAGTGACAATATGGCAATTAAGGGGATAGCATATAAAAATAAGAAAAAAGGAAATCATATTATAACTTCAAAAATAGAACATCCAGCAGTATTAAATACATGCAAGAATCTTGAAACAAAAGGGGTTGAAGTAAGCTATATAGGTGTAGACAAAAATGGTATAATAGATTTAGAAGAATTAAAAAATAGTATAAAAGATACAACTATTTTAATAAGTGTTATGACAGCAAATAATGAAATAGGTACGATACAACCTATTGAAGAAATATCAAAACTAGCAAAATTTTATGGGATAATATTTCATACTGATGCTGTTCAAGCTTGTGGAAATATACCAATTGATGTGAAAAAGACGAATATAGATATGTTGTCTTTATCAGGTCATAAATTGTATGGACCCAAAGGAGTAGGAGCATTGTATGTAAGAAGCGGAGTGGAATTTGAAAGATTCCTAGATGGAGGACATCAAGAAAGAAATAAAAGAGCAGGTACAGAAAATGTTGCAGAAATTGTAGGATTAGGGAAAGCAGCAGAATTAGCAAAGAGAGAGCTAGAAGATCATATAAATTATTTAACAAAATTAAGAAATTATTATATAAAAAATGTAGAAGAAAAAATAAAAGATGTTAAATTAAATGGTGATAGAGTAAAAAGATTACCTGGAAATGCTAATTTCTCATTTTCAAAAGTAAATGGAGGAGAGTTACTCCTAAAATTAGATGAAAGAGGAATATGTGCATCTGCACGGTTCAGCATGTACTACAGGTTCATTAGAGCCATCACATGTGCTAACTTCGATAGGCCTTAATAAAGATATGACAGAAGGAGCTTTAAGAGTATCGTTTTCAGAAGAAAATACGATGGAAGATGTAGAGTATCTAATTGAAAATTTAGTAGATATAGTAGATAAAATAAGGAAAAAATAATGGAAGCTTTTAATTTAAGCTTCCATTAATGCTATTGCACATTTTATACCATCAACACTTGCAGACATTATTCCGCCTGCATATCCAGCTCCTTCACCGCAAGGATAAATTCCTGAAATATTAGAAGTAAGCTTTTCATTTCTAAGAATTCTAACAGGAGAAGAACTTCTAGTTTCTACACCTGTTAATATACTATCTGGATTTGCAAAACCAGATAATCTTTTATCAAATTCTAAAATTCCTTCTTTTAATGTATCTGATACAAATTCAGGTAAAATTTCATTTAAATTAGATAATGTAACTCCAGGAGTATATGTAGGTTTTACTGTTCCTATATATTCAGATTTTCTATTATTCATAAAATCCTCTGTTCTTTGAATAGGAGCAAAATAATTGTTACCACCTAATATAAAAGCTTTTTCTTCTAATTCTTTTTGAAAATATATTCCAGCAAGTACAGAAGAATCTGTAAAATCGTCAGGAGTTACATTTACAAGTAATGCAGAATTAGAATTAGTACCATTCCTTGAAAAATAACTCATACCATTTGTAACGATTGTTTTTTCTTCACTAGATGAAGCTACCACAACTCCACCAGGACACATACAAAATGTATAGCAAGACCTACCATTAGGAAGATGACATACTAATTTATATTCAGCAGGTGGAAGCTTTAATTTTGTTATATCTCCATATTGAGCTAAATTAATATCTGATTGTAAATGCTCTATTCTAACACCAACAGAAAAGTTTTTCTTTTCCATAGTTATACCTTTAGAATATAGAGTTTCAAAAGTATCTCTTGAACTATGACCTATTGCTAATATAACATTATTAGTTTTAAATTCCAATGTTTCATTAGTTAAATAATTTTTGCAAATTAAAGAACTGATAGAATTATTTTCAATATTAAAGTCAATTAATTTGGTATTAAATAAAAATTTTCCACCTTTAGAAATTATATAATTTCTCATATTTTTTATGATGCTTATTAAATTATCAGTGCCAATATGCGGTTTTGATAAATATAATATTTGTTTTGGTGCACCAAAGCGGACAAACTCTTCTAGGACTTTAGAGCATAATGGATTATTAATACCAGATGTAAGTTTTCCATCTGAAAAAGTACCAGCACCACCTTCACCAAATTGAACATTTGAAAGTGTATTCAAAGTTCCGTTTTTTAAAAAAATATCAACGGTTTCTTTTCTAGAATCTACATCTTGTCCTTGCTCAACTACAATTGGTTTTATACCATTTTCTATTAATGTTAAAGCAGCAAAAAGACCGCTTGGTCCAGCACCAATAATATAAGGTGGATATGAAAATGTATTTCTAATATTTATTTTTGGCATCTCAAAAGATTCAATCTTTTTAAATTTTGGATATTTAGATTCGTTTTTTAATCTCATATCTAAAGAATAGTTATAATGTATATCTTTTTTTCTTCTTGCATCTATAGATTTCTTAGAAATGTTCCAATCTAAAATATCATTTTTAGAAATATTATATTTTTTTAAAACAAAATAAAAAACTTCTTCTTCAGATAAATCATCATAAATTTTTATATTACTTATTCTAATCATATATTCCTCCAAAAATATAATATATTATAGCATAAAAACAATTATTATGCTATAATGATAAAGTAATTTATGAGAAAGAAGGAATTGATATGGAAGAAAAATCAAAAGTATATTTACTAATTTTATAGCAAGACCAGGAAATAATTTATTACAAAAATTAGAAAAATTAATCAAAAGAGCTGGTATAGAAAATATTTATTTTGAAAATAAATATGTTGCTATAAAATTACATTTTGGTGAACCAGGAAATTTAGCATATTTAAGACCAAATTATGCCAAAGTAGTTGCAGATGTTGTAAAAGAATTAGGAGGAAAACCTTTTTTAACTGATTGTAATACATTATATGTAGGTGGAAGAAAAAATGCTTTAGACCACTTAGATACAGCGTATTTAAATGAATTTTCACCATTTTCTACAGGATGTCAAGTAATAATTGCTGATGGATTAAAAGGGACTGATGAAACATATGTAGATATTAATGAAGAATATATTAAAACAGCCAAAATAGGAAGAGCTATAATGGATGCAGACATATTTATATCTTTAAATCATTTTAAAGGACATGAAATGACAGGATTTGGTGGAGCTATAAAAAATATAGGTATGGGATGTGGCTCAAGAGCTGGAAAAATGAAAATGCACAATAGTGGTAAACCAGTTGTTTCAAAAGAGAGATGCAGAAAATGCAAACAATGCATAAAAATATGTGCACATGGAGCAATTTCATATGATGGAGAAGGAAAAGCATGTATTGACCACAATAAGTGTGTAGCATGTGGAAGATGTATTGGAATATGTAATTTTGATGCAATTAGTGCTCCAAATGATGAAAATGGAGATATTTTAAATAAGAAAATGGCAGAATATGCACTAGCAGTTATAAAAGACAAGCCTAATTTTCACATAAGTTTAATATGTGATGTATCACCAAATTGCGATTGCCATGCTGAAAATGATGTACCAATTGTACCAGATATAGGAATGCTTGCATCATTTGACCCTGTCGCATTAGACAAGGCTTGTGCTGATTTAGTTAATAAAGAAGAAGCATACCAAAATAGTCAATTAGGAGAAAATTTTAAAAAGAATATTCTAGAAAAAGATAATTTCCATACAACACATCCAGAAACTAATTGGAAAAGTCAAATAGAACATGCTGAAAAAATTGGACTTGGAAATTCAGAATATGAATTAATCAAAGTTAATTAGGAGAAAAAAATGGAAGAAAGATGGAATCAAAGAACAGAACTGTTAATAGGGATTAAAGGAATAGAAAAATTAAAAAAAGCAACAGTAATAATATATGGAATAGGTGGAGTTGGCTCATATGTGGCAGAAGGGTTAGCAAGAGCAGGTGTAGGAAAATTAATATTAGTTGACCCAGATGATATTTCAATTACTAATATAAATAGGCAAATACATGCAACAAGAAGTACAGTTGGAAAAAGTAAAGTAGAAGTCATGAAAGAAAGAGTATTAGATATTTGCCCAGAAACTATTGTTGAAACATATAGACCAGAAGACATAGAAAATGGTGAAGACTATTTAATAGATGAAAAAATTTCATATGTTGTAGATGCAGTAGATACAGTTTATACTAAAATAAAATTGGTAGAAAGAGCGAAAGATATGGATGTTCCTATAATTTCATCTATGGGAGCAGGAAATAAATTGAGTCCTGAAAAATTTGAGATTTCAGATATATATAAGACATCTGTATGCCCGTTAGCTAAAAAAATTAGAAAAGAATTAAAACAAAGAGGAATAAAAAAATTAAAAGTAGTATATTCAAAAGAAGAACCAATTAAGATAGAATCTAAAGTACCAGGAAGTATTTCATTTGTACCATCTGTCGTAGGATTAATAATTGCAGGAGAAGTTGTTAAAGATTTAATAAATGAGAGCAAATTATAAAGAAAATCTTAAGAATGAATAAATTAGCAAAAGAATCTTTTATTTTATTAGATATTAGTATATAATCATTTTATCAAAATATATGGGGAAATATATGAAAAAAGAAAATGTGTATTTAAAGGAAAATATGGCTAAATTAATAAATTGGGTTATAAAAATATTTTGGGTGTTTATAATTGGAAGTGTTTTTGGATTTGTTATCGAAATGCTATATGGATTAGTTTATACTAGGACCTTAGTTATAAGACAGGGATTAATATATGGTCCTTTTATTCAAGTGTATGGAATGGGAGCGGTAGCATATTATATATTAATTTCAAAAGTAAAAGAACCTAAAACAGCTTTCTTTTGTGGAATGATTATGGGAGGCGCTCTAGAATATTTGACATCATTTTTTCAAGAGATGTTTTTTGGAACAATATCATGGGATTATTCAAATCTTTTTCTTAATTTAAATGGAAGAGTATGCCTACTTTATTGTGTATATTGGGGAATAATTGCAGTAATGTTCTTAAAAATAATATATCCAGCATTAATAAGTATTGAGGATTTGATATATAAAAAAAGTATTAGGATAATAACTATATTTTTTGTTTCATTTATGATTTTTGATATTACAATATCTTGTATGGCAGCTGATAGACAAGAAGCAAGAAAAGATGGAATCCCTCCACAAAATAACATAGACGTCTTTTTAGATTCTACATATCCGGATGAAGTTTTGGATAGGATATATAATAATAAAAAAGAAGTTTCTAAAAATAATACCGATTTAAATATTGAAGTTTAAAGACATATAGTGCTAGTATAAAATATTCAAGTTCTAAAAACTTTATAAAAGAATACAATTAAACAAAAGTATTCTTAAGCGTTAAAGGAGTTAGAGCGATGAATAGTTTATCAATAGAAGAGCGTGCTGTAAAATTAGCACAGTATATTATAGATTCAAAAGATACGGTTAGAGGCACAGCTAAAAAATTTGGTATCAGCAAAAGTACAGTACATAAAGATGTTTCTGAACGAATAAGAAAAATAAATCCTACATTAGCTAAAGAAGTAAAGACGGTGCTAGAAGAAAATAAGGCAGAAAGACATATCAGAGGAGGATTAGCAACAAAGTTAAAATATAGTAATTTAAAAAGTAAAAATGGATAAAAAGGGTCAGGTCCCTTTTATCCATTTTTTAGTGTTTAAATAATAGTTTTTGAAATAAAAATGTGTTTAAATAATATAGTTTAAAGCATTTTGGGGATAAGTGAGAATTGACCCTTTTTATACATTTTTTGTTATTTTGTCACTAATGTATTTTTTTCGACATAAAATATATTAGCTTAAAAGTTTTTTCGATATATGAGGTGATAAAATTTGTATAATATTAGAAAGGGGAAGATACTTCATTTAGATGGAGATAAAAGATATAGTAAAAAAGCATATGATTACTATAAAAGTTTAAATTTAAATGCAGTAGTTAGAAACATTCCTGAATATCAACAACCAAATTTGGTATATGGAATGTTAAAAATATATAATCCTGATATTTTAGTTATAACTCGGACATGATTCAATGATAAGAAAGGGAAGAGATTATTTTGATATATATAATTATAAAAATTCAATTTATTTTGTAAATACAGTGAAAGAAGCAAGGAGATATGATAAGGAAAATAAAAAATATACAGCTATTTTTGCAGGGGCATGCCAAAGTTATTTTGAGGCTCTAATATCAGCTGGTGCAAATTTTGCATCTTCGCCTTCGAGAATATTAATTGATTCTTTGGATCCTATTAAAGTAGCAGAAAAAATAGCATTAACAGAAGAATTTGAATATATAACTATAGAAGATATTGCATCTAATTTAAGAGATGGAAAGGAGGGAATAAGTGGAGTTGGTGTTAGTGGAAAACTAAAAAAATACACTATGTAATATTTTTGTAACAAAACTGTAACGCAAACGTAAAAAAACTAAATAAAAATTGCAAAACCATTGAAACAAGTGAGATACAGAAAAAAATAGCTAATCTACTTTTTTTGACATTTTGTGCAAAAAATGCTATAATCGAGCCAGTTTAAGAGAGTAGGTGATTCCATGATTTGTAAATCTGATATAGCAAATCTTAAAACTGACATCTTGGAGAAAGTGGGACAAAAGATAATAGTAAAAGGGTCTTTAGGAAGAAGTAAGGTCTTTGAAAAGGAAGCTACTATAGAAAAAGCATATCCTAATATTTTTGTTGTGAAATATGAGGAAAATAATAGAAATGTTACTTATAGTTATACTGATGTATTAACAAGAACAGTAGAAGTGAATGTATTTGATGGAGATTCATATAGTCCATTAATACCACCACCAATGGAGGTAAAGAAAAGAAGAAATAGTTTAGATGCTTCTGCTGATATAGTATAAATTTAAGTTTATAACTAATAGAGATGATTAATCTCTATTTTTTTTTGGCAAATTTTTCATAAATTATGAATAATAACATATAAATTAATAAGAAATAATTTAAGGAGGTCAAAAATGGTTGTAGATACAAATAAAGAAAATTTATGTATAAATAAATTAATAGCAACAAAAAAAGAAATTATTATGCTAGAGGGAGATGTGATTGTTCCTGATTCAAAGCCTGATATTTTAAGTACAATTTGTACAAGTGGAGTAGCTTGTATATATAGAAAGGAGGTTTTAGAAGAAAAGGTAAAAATAGATGGAAATATAAATACATATATAATGTATTTAGCAGACGATGAGAAAGATAGAGTAAGAGGAATAAATACTAATTTAGATTTTTCAGAAAATATCAATATAAAAGGCGCAAAAGAGGGGATGGATTGTAAAATTTGTGTTAAGACAAAATCTATTGAGACTAAAGTTATAAATGGAAGAAAAGTTTCTTTAAAAGCTAGTTTAGAACTAGACATAAAAGTGTATTCAAGAGAAGAGATGGAAATAATTAATAAAGTTCAAAATTGTGAAGATCTTCAAGTATTAGAAAAAAGTATGAAAGTAAATTCTCTAATTGGAACTGGAGAAACAAAGATTTATGCAAAAGATACTTTATCAATAGATAATATTGATAATTTAGCAGAGATATTAAAATTTAGTGTACAAATTTGTGATAAAGACATTAAAGTTAGTTATAATAAAATATTAACAAAAGCAGAGGCAGAAGTTAAAATAATGTATTTAACTGAAGATAATAGAATAAATTCTGTAAATGGAAAAATACCAATTGTTGGATTTATTGATATACCAAATGTAAGTGAAGAGAATATATCAGAAGTAGAATATGAAATAAAAAATTTAATTGTAAAGCCAAATAGTAATGAAGAACATTCTATATATGTAGAGATGGAAGTAGGAGTTTTTGCAACAGTATATGAGGAAAAACAAATTAATTTAATAGAAGACTTATATAGTCCTAGTGAAGTAATAAACTTTAATAAAAAACAAATAACTACAATTACAGATATGCAAAATAGGAAAGAGATGAATAAAGTAGTAGAAAAAGTAAAAGTTGAAAATTTAGAAAATAGAAATATACTTGATGTAGATATTACACCGGTTATTAATAATCAAAATAAGTTTAATTCTAAAATTATGTATGAAGGTGAATTAGAAATAAGATTTATAATTTCAAATGCTGAATTACAAGTTGATACAAGGATGGTAAATGTTCCATTTCAATATGAATTAAATAGCTTAGAAGATGGAGAAAATTTAAATGCAGATTTAAATATAGATATTAAAAATAAAGATTTTGTGATTCAAGATGAAGGAAATGTTACTGTTAATGCTGATATGGAAATGGAATCAAATTTGTATAGAAATGCAAATTTAAATATATTAGATGAAATTCAAACTGCTGGGGAAAGGGATGAACAAGACTATAACATAGTTATATATATTGTTAAAAAAGGAGATACTCTATGGAATATTGCAAAAAGATTTGGAAGTACAGTGGATGATATAGTAAGAACAAATGGAATAGAAGATCCAGATAAAATACAGGTAGGACAAAAAATATATATTCCAAAATATTTTAGAGCAATGCAAAAGGTAAATTATGCATAAGATTTATTCAAGACCAAGAATAAGAATACCAAAAGTAATAATTGAAAAGAGACAAAATAATAATTTAAGAAAAGTTATAAAAATATTTGTGATATTAATTATTGCTTTTTCTACTGTAAGGTTAATTTTGGATTCAGTACTTCCAATATTTGATTCTTTATGTGAGAATAGAGCATCATCAATAGCAACTATTGTTTCTAATGAGCAAGCAACAAATGTGATGAAAGAACATTCATATGATGAATTGTTTACTATAGAAAAAGATAATGATGGAAATATAAAAATGATTAAATCTAATATAATAGCAATAAATGAAATAATATCAGATGTTGCAAATAAAATTCAGATAGAATTAGATAATAAAGGAAAAGAAGATATAGAAATTGCACTTCGGAAGTTTTACAGCATTTAAACTTTTATCAGCAAGAGGGCCTGGAATTAAAATAAAAATTTCTTCGGCAGGAGAGGTGGAAACAGATTTAAGAAGTGAATTTACTGCTCAAGGTATTAATCAAACATTACATAGAGTGTATTTACAAGTTAAGTGTAAAGTTAATATATTAACACCTTTTGATAATATTGAAAAAGAAATAACTAATCAAGTTTTACTAGTTGAAAATGTAATTGTAGGTAATATTCCATCAACTTACTATAATTTGGAAGGATTGGAACAAAGAGACTCTATTGAATTAGTTGAATAAAATACAAATAATAAAAAACTCGAAAGTATGAACTTTCGAGTTTTGATGTATTTATAAATTTTAACAAAATATACAAAAAATATTGACAAAGCACAAACAAATGCTTTGATATATTTGCAGATGAAAAGGATGTGATATCATGGAAGAAAAATTAAAAATAGTAACTAATGAAGAAATAAAAAATCTAATATATACAATAAGAGGAAAGCAAGTAATGCTTGATAGTGATGTGACCTTGTTATATCATTATGAAACGAAAAATATTAATAAAGCAATGAAAAGAAATATTGAGAGATTTCCAGAGGATTTTTGTTTTCAATTAACTTATGAAGAAGTTGAAAATTTAAGGTTCCAATTTGGAACCTTAAACAAAAAAATTAATAATGGGAAAGTAACAAGAAAATATTTACCATATGTTTATACTGAGCAAGGAATCTCTATGCTTGCTGGAATATTGAAAAATGACATTTCTATTCAAGTTAGTATTAATATAATTAGAGCTTTTATTGAAATGAGAAAATTTATATTTTCAAATGATCAAATCTTTGAAAGACTAACAAAAGTAGAATACAAAATGATATAACATGATAAGAAGTTCAATGAGATATTTAATCAATTGCAATATGAAGAAAATATAAAGCAAAAAATATTTTTTGAAGGTCAAATATATGATGCATATAGTTTAATAATAGATATTATAAAAAGAGCGAAAAGTAAAATTATGATAATAGATAATTATATAGATGATAGTGTTTTAAAAATGTTAGAAAAGAAAAATACAAATGTAGAAGTAATAATTATAACTTCAAATAAAAGTAATATTTCAAAATTAGATATTCAAAAATTTAATAAAGAATATCCAGTTTTAAAGATTGCTAAAATAGATAAATTTCATGATAGATTTATTATTATAGATAATAAAGAATTGTATCATTGTGGGGCATCAATAAAGGATTTAGGAAAAAAATGTTTTGGAGTCAATAAAATTGATAATATAGATATAATAAATAAGTTTTTGAAGATATAATAAAAAAACTCGAAAGTGCAAACTTTCGAGTTTTGATATATTTGTAATCTCTTTTCTATCTCTTTGAGAATTGAGGAGCTTTACGAGCTTTTTTAAGACCATATTTCTTTCTTTCTTTCATACGAGGATCTCTTGTTAAGAATCCATTTTGTTTTAAAGCTGGTCTGTATTCTTGATTTGCTTCATTTAAAGCTCTAGCAATACCATGACGAATTGCTCCAGCTTGACCTGTTGTTCCTCCACCTTTTACAGTACAAACAACATCATATTTTCCTAATGTATTTGTAACAGTAAATGGTTGTCTAACTATAACTTTTAAAGTTTCTAATCCGAAGAATTCATCAATGTCTTTATTATTGATAGTTATTTTTCCAGTACCATCCATAACTCTAACTCTAGCTACAGCATTTTTTCTTCTACCTGTACCATAAAAAACTATATTTTCTTTTTTAGCCATTTTATTTTACCTCCCATACTTCTGGTTTTTGTGCTTGGTTTTCGTGTTCACTACCAGCATAAACTCTTAATTTTTTAGCCATTTGTCTTCCTAATGATGTATGTGGTAACATTCCTTTAACAGCTAAAGTCATAGCTTTTTCTGGATTTTTTTCAAGCATAACTTTTGCTGAAACTTCTTTCATTCCACCGATATATCCTGAATGATGTCTATAAACTTTTTGGTTTAATTTGTTTCCTGTTAAGATAACATCTTTACAATTTAAAATAATTACATGGTCTCCCATATCAATATTTGGTGTATAAGTTGGTTTATGTTTTCCTCTTAATAATTTAGCAGCTTCTGTTGCAACTCTACCAAGTGGCTTGTTAGCTGCATCGATTATATACCATTTGCTTTCAACTTCACCTTTTTTTGCACTATATGTAGTATTATTCATGGTAATAATTACCCTCCTATTTTTATTATATTTTATATATATGAAATTTAAATTAAAAACCACCGGGGAGAGATTTTTATTTAAATCATATTTTACATTATTGCTAAAAAATTATATTACAAAAATAGGCATTTGTCAATACTTTACGCATAAAATTATAAAAACTTGACTTTTTTTAATCTTTTTGTTATACTGCTTATGTTACGAAAAAAGGATGTTGAAATAATAGAAGGAGTAGAAAAATGAAAATAAAAAATAGAATAAAAGGCATACTAATGATAACAGCATCGCTTTTAGCAATAATGTTTTTTATTAATAGCAGTTTAGCTACAACGGCAGCAAAAGTGGTTGTTGAGACTGGAAACTTAAGAGAAGAAGCAAATGAAGACTGCAAAATATTGGAACAACTTTCTTTAAATGAAGAAGTAGAAGTTATAGAAAATCTAGATGGTTGGTATAAAGTAAAAGCAAGAGGAATTACTGGATATTTAAGAACCGACTTGATTGCAATTAATGAAGGACAAGAAGAAGCTGAAACTGCAAGTACTAGTGTAGAAAATCAAAATACTCAAACAACAGAAACTACAGAAAATCAAGAAACAAGTAGTGAACAAGTAGAAGAATTAAAAGTAAATGACAAAAAATATATAACTGTTGATACAAAGCTAAAAATTGTACCAGCAATAAATGCTACAGAAATAGTAGAAGTTAAGAAAAATGATGAAGTAACAGTTATTGAAATACATGGAGATTGGGTTTGTGTACAAAATGATAATACTAAAGGATGGATAAGAAAAGACAAATTAGGTGAAAAAGAGGAAGAGCCAAAACAAGAAGAAGTAAAAACAGAAGAGCCAAAAGTTGAAACAAAAATTGCATATGTAAATAGTGATACTGTTAATTTAAGAAAAGAGCCAAGTACTTCATCTGAAGTAGTTGCAAACTTAACATTAAACACAGAAGTTACTATATTAGAAGAAAATGCAGGATGGGCTAAAGTAAAGAGTGGTTCTCATGAAGGTTATATTGCAACTTCTTTATTATCAGATACAAAAAAAGAAGTTACAACATCAAGATCTTCAACAGGAGCTAGAAAACCTGTTGAAGAAAGTAAAACAGAAACAACTATGACTACTTCAAGTGCAGGAACAGCTACAGGGAGTGCTATTGTTTCAAAAGCAAAATCATATATTGGATGTAGCTATGTATATGGAGGTTCTTCACCATCAGGATTTGATTGTTCAGGATTTACTTCATATATATATAAACAATTTGGAATTTCAATAAATAGAACAGCACAAGCACAATACAGTAATGGGGTTTCTGTTAGTAGAGCAAATTTACAATTAGGAGATTTGATAATGTTTGGACCTTCTGCAAATAGTATAAATCATGTTGGTATATACATAGGTGGAGGTATGATTGTTCATGCTGCTAATCCATCAAGAGGAGTTACAACAGATACAATAAATTCAGGATATTATAATAATAACTATGTTGGGGCAAGAAGAGTTATATAATCTGTAAGAAAGGACGATTAAAATCATTAAAGAAAGACCAATTTTAGTTATACTTATTGGATATATAATAGGAATATTAATGGGGCTATACTTAAAAATTAGTATAGTCCTATTTTATATTATTTTATTCTTAATATGTTTTTTAGTAAAATCAAGCAAGAATTTTAAGAATAAAAAAGGAGTAAATAAATTATCAAAAATATTTTCAATTAAGAGATATGTAAGATACATAAAGATATTTTTTAGTAAAAAAATGATAATAATGATATTACTAGTTTCAAGTATTTCAAATACAATTGTTTTATATAAAAATATAAAATATGAAAACAGTTTTAAAGATGAGGAAAAATATAATCTGATAGGAGTGATAGTCAGCGAAAGAATAGAGAAGAAATATAATGATTTATATAAATTTAAATATGATGGAATTACAATATATTTAAAAGTAGATAAAGATAGAAACTTGAATTATGGAGAAAAAATAAAAATAGAGGGAACATATATAAAATCTACTGAAAGGAGAAATTATGGTGGATTTGATTACTCAGATTATTTAAAATCAGTTAATATATATGGTACTATTGAAGTAGATAAGATAGAAGTTGTGGATAAAAATAAGGGAAATATATTTATAAAACTAATAAATGATATAAAAAAATTGATAAAAGAGAAGATAGATTTAGTAGTGAATGAAGAATCTTCAGAAATAATTAAAGGCTTATTATTAGGAGATAAAACTGGAATAGAAGAAGAAATTCAAGAAAACTTTAAAATAACTAATCTTTCACATATTTTAGCTGTTTCAGGAATGCATGTTTCATATATAATCCTAGGCTTATCATATATGTTAAACTTCAGTTTAGGAAAAAATAAAGCAAGATATATAATAATTATATTTTTATTTATATATATGTTTATCGTTGGGGCAACACCATCTATAGTTAGAGCAGTAACAATGTCAATAATGATAATTTTATCAAAAATAGTTTTTAGAAAAAATGATGTATGGACATCTTTATCATTATCTTTATTATTAATCTTAATTTCTAATCCATATTCACTAGGAAATATAGGACTTCAATTATCATATTTAGGCACAATGGGAATAATTTTGTTTCAGAAAAACATACATCTAAAATTAAGGAAAATAAAAATAAGAAATAAAAAGATAAAATATAATAGAAGATTAATTATATTAATAGATAAAATAAAAGAAGTATTATCAGTCATGTTTTCAGCACAGATTGCTATTTTTCCAGTTATGATATTTCATTTTAATATTTTTAGTCCGTATTTTATAATTACTAATTTATTAGTTTCTTTAATAATAGCTCCAATAATTATATTAAGTTTTATTATAGTAGTTTCATCTTTTATTTTTATACCTATAGCAAAAATATTTGGAGTTTTCATAGAAATTTTAATATCAATTTTAATTTTAATATCTAATATTTCTAAATTTCCATTTTCAAAAATATATTTACCAACTATGAAAGTATGGCAGATTATAATGTATTATTTTATTTGTTTTTTTATAAATTTCATATATGTAATAAATAACAAAAAGAAAACAGTATATACATATATAAGATTAAAAAATTACTTATCTTATATTAAATATCAAATATTAAAAAATAAAACTAAAGTTATAACTATATTTTCAATAATTATAGTTATTTTTGTAAGCATAAAAATTATACCTAAAGAACTAAAAATACATTTTGTAGATGTAGGACAAGGTGATTGTACCTTTATAGAAACTCCTATGAGAAAAACTATATTAATAGATGGAGGAGGAAGTTATGATAATGAATATGATGTAGGAGAAAAAACATTATTACCATATATATTAGATAGAGGATATACAAGAATAGATTATGTATTTGTTAGTCATTTTGATACAGACCATATAGGAGGGCTAATACATATTCTTGAGAATATTAATGTAGGAAAAGTAATAATTACAAAACAAGGTAAGGATTCTGAAAAATATAAAGAGTTTCTTGAAATTGTAAAAAGAAAGAAAATAAAAGTTATTATGGTAAAGGCGGGAGATAAGATTAACATTGAGAAGAATATTGTAATAGATATTTTATGGCCCAATAATGAATTAATTCAAGAAAATATTTTAAATAATAACTCTATGGTATTTAAACTTAATTATAAGAAATTTGACATGCTTTTTGTAGGGGATATAGAAGAAAAAGCAGAAAATAAAATATTAGAAAAATATAAAAACGAAGAAAAAAGATTAAAAGCAGATGTTTTAAAAATTGCACATCATGGTTCTAAAACTTCTAGTACAGAAGAATTTATAAAAAAAGTGCTACCTAAAAATGCGATTATTGGCGTGGGAAAA
>CAMFER010000014.1 GCA_945949485.1 uncultured Clostridium sp.
AAAATTATAACTCAAATCTCATTTTTCTAATGGACTTTTTTTACAGCCCCTTTTTAATATTGTTTATATTTTAAATTTGCAGCAATTTGCTTCTCAGCATCTTTTTTTGCAATATCTTGGCGTTTGTCATATAATTTTTTACCTTTTCCAATTCCTAAATCTAATTTAACTAGATTTCCTTTAAAGTATAAACTAATAGGTACTAAACTATATCCTTTTTGTTGTACTAATCCAAATAGTTTATTTATTTCTCTTTTATTTAATAGTAATTTACGGTCACGTAAAGGATCTTTATTAAATATATTTCCATGTTCATATGGACTTATATGCATACCGGAAACAAATGCTTCACCATTTTTTATATATGCGTAAGAATCTTTTAAATTTACTTTATTATTTCTTATTGATTTTATTTCTGTGCCATATAGAACTATACCGGCTTCGATTTTATCTTCTATTGTATAGTTGTGATATGCAGTTGGATTTTTTGCAATTAATTTTGTATTCATAAATATATTCTCCTAATTTTTTAGATATTATATCACAAACTAAAGAAAAATTAAAGAAAAAATAAAAGCTTCAAAATATTTTATTATTTTGAAACTTTATAATTTTATCTTCTATGATTATTTGAAGATGTAATTTGCATTGAATAATACCAAACAAGAGCAACAATTGCTATTGCTGCAAGTCCAATAATAAGCCAAGTCCAAGCAGTAGAATTCATACCAAGTAATGTACCTTCAGTAGCTTCTGTTGAAGTTCTAGTAGCATTATATACTGAGTTTCCCATTTGTCCTGCAGTATTCTTCATGGTTTCACCAGCATTACTCATAGTATTTGAAATTGAATTAGACATATTATTTGCTGAATTTTCCATATTTCCAGTAATATTTTTAGACATATTAGAAGCATCACCTGCAGCATTTTCTATTGTTTTTTCAGTACCACTTACAACATTTTTAATTCCATCAGTTGCTTGGTTTAACATGTCATTAGCAAAACAAAAGTTAAAACTTAATGCTAGTATAATAAAAGCTATTAAAGATATTAATATTTTTTTATGCATAAAAATTCCTCCTATATTAAATTTCTAATTATATTATTGAATAAAAATGAGAAAAATATACATAAAATAAAAAATAAACTTGATTTTTAAATCAAGTTTAAGAAATATAAATTTATAAAATTATTTTTTTAATCTAATTAAAATTGCAATAGCTAATAAAACTAATAAAACGCCAATCACAATTAAAAATATATTTAAAATCATTGATATATCTAATGTTGAAGTAGATGAACTATTTATACTACTTACTCTTGCTGTGTTACTTGTTGTATTAGACTGAGATGTTGAATTTGTATTAGTTGAGTTTGAATTAGTGTTAGTAGAATTACTATTTGTGTTTTCAGTATTTGTAGTAGATGTTTGATTTGATGCAGTATTTGAGCTAGTATTTTCACTAGCAGTATTTGTTGTAGTATTTGAAGCAGTATTTGAGTTATCAGTAGAATTATCAGCTAAATTTAAATCAACTGCATATGAAAAGCTAGAAACAGCTATTATAAAAATAAGTGTAAATAAAAAAATAAAAGTTTTTCTAAAATTAAATTTTGTCATTTTCATACCTCCAATAAACTTAAATAAGTTTTATATTATTCTTTTGTTTTATATATAATATCACAAGGAAAATTACATGTCTAGTAAAAAATAAAATAAATTTGAAATAAAACACAAAAAAGTAATAAAAAAATATGTTGAAAATATAAAATTTAAATGCTAAAATATTAATATATTTTTTATAAGGAGAAATGAAATGACAAAAGCTAAAAAAATAGATAAAAGTATGAAATATATAGTATTATCTATTTCTGTAATAATATTTTTAATAATTTTAGACGGAATACTAAAAGTAGAAGGATTACGAATAGATAGGTTTGTATATGATAATATATTGCCTAATATAAGAAGTGATAATTTAACAATATTTATGAAGATATTAACTAACTTTGCATCAGCATATATACTAATAGGGATTTGTATAATTTTACTTGTAGTAGTAAAAAATAAGAAGATACCATTAGCAATAACAGCCAATTTAACAATAATCACGATATTTAATCAAATAATGAAAAATATCTTTCAAAGACCACGACCAATAGGGTATAATTTGATAGAAGAAGGTGGATTTAGTTTTCCATCTCGGCCATTCTATGGTTAGTGCAGGATTTTATGGATTGATAATATATTTGATTGCAAAAAAGGTAAAAAATAAATGGATAAAATATACTTCATGCACATTACTTAGTGTATTAATATTACTTATAGGGCTTAGTAGAATATATTTAGGAGTCCATTATCCAAGTGATGTAATTGGTGGATTTTTAGTTTCAATCATATATCTAATTATGATTGTAAATATAATAAAACCGATATTAAATTTAGAAGAGGACGAAAATATGAAGAAAAAAGTGAAGAAAATAAGAAATAGTTTTAAATATGCTTTTCAAGGTATAATATCTGCTTTTAGAACAGAAACAAACATGAAAATACATTTTATAATTATGATGCTTGTTATAATAGCAGGAGTAATATTTGATTTAAATGCAATAGAATGGATTATATGCGTAATATTATTTGGGTTAGTCATATCTTTAGAACTTATAAATACAGCGATAGAAACAACTGTCGATTTAGCAATGCCAGAGATCAACGAAAAGGCAAAACTTGCAAAAGATATTGCTGCGGGAGCAGTACTTGTAAGTGCTATTGTATCAGTTATTGTAGGATTAATAATTTTTATCCCTAAGTTAATATAGATTGCTTTAACTAAATGAATGTGATATAATTTCATATAGGCTATGATGCTTTTTAGGAGGAGTGATTATGAAATTGGTTATAGTCTTGCTTTTACTACTTGTGATATCTATTCCAATTCTTGAAGGAGCAACTCTTTTACTAGTTAGAAGTGTTAGTAATCAAGAAAAAAGAATAATATCTAGTGAAAAGCTAAAATCAATTGTCGCCTTATCAACTTATGTAATACTTATTGCTATAATATCTATTATATTAGTTGGATTTCTAATAATCACATCCTAAAAAAGAGGAGAAATTTATTTCTCCTCTTTTTATATCCACTCTCCATATTTTTTAATATATACTTTTTTAGCAAATAATGCTACAAAACAATATAGAAGTGGAATTAATATTATAATTGTTAAATACTTAAATGGAATAGCAACTAATCCTATTAAATTACCTAAAAAGGTATATGGGAATATAATTGCAATTATACTAAGAAGAATAGAAGAAAAGTATACAATTTTGCTAGCATGACTTTCAATAAAAGGTTTCTTAGAGGTTCTAATTATATGCATTCCAACTAAATTTGAAACAACTCCATATGAGAACCATATGGTTTGAAATAAAGCCGCTTCTCTAACACCAAATATAAACCACAAAGATGCAAAAACCATCATATCAAAACTTGAACTAAGAGGTCCCATAAATAACATGAAATTTTTCAAGCTGTTAATATTCCATTTTTTAGGTGAATCTAAATATTCCTTATCTACATTGTCAAAAGGTAATGTTAATTGACCAAAATCATAAAGTAAACTCTGTACTAATAATTGAATAGGGGTAATAGGTAAAAATGGGAGAAGAATACTTGCTATAATGACAGAAGATACTTCACCAAAATTAAAACTTACTGCCATTTTTATATATTTCATAAGATTTGCAAAAGTTTTTCTACCTTCTTTAACACCATCTAAAAGAACATTTAAATCTTTCTCTAATAAGATTATATCAGCAGATTCTTTAGCAATGTCGACAGCTGTATCAACAGAGATACCAACTTCAGAGTTTACAAGAGAAGGACTATCATTTATTCCATCGCCCATATATCCAACAACATTTGAATTTTCTTTTAATAATCTAACTAATCGTGCTTTTTGAATAGGTGATAATTTAGTAAATATATTTGTATCCTCTAATAATCTAAGTACACCGCTATCTGAAAGTTTTTCAATTTGTCCGCCCTCAATAATATTACTAGAATTAATACCTACTTTATTGCAAATAGCTTTAGTAACATAACTGTTATCACCGAGTTAAGACTATAACTCTTATTCCAGCATCATTTAATCTTTTTATAGAATTATATGCACTTTCTTTTGGTGGATCTAGAAAACCAATAAATCCAAGTAATATCATATTATTTTCATCTGAAACACTAAAATTAGTTTTATCTTTTATATCATTTTTCTGACAAACTGCTACAACTCTCATTCCATTTTCATTTAGCTTTTTACTAATATTTAATATATTTTGTGTTATTTCATCAGAAATAGGGGATAGTTCTCCTTTATAATCTACCATAGTACATATTTTTAATATTTCTTCAACAGCTCCCTTAGTTATCAATTGTTCCTTATTACCATCTGTAACTGCAATAGATAAACGCCTACGATTAAAGTCAAAAGGTATTTCGTCTATTTTTCTATATTTATCTGCAATATATTTCATTCCTTTATCTAAAGCTCTGTTTATAACTGCTTCATCAATATTACTTTTTAAACCTGTCTGAAAATATGAATTTAAAAAAGCATGTTTTAATATTCTTGTATCTTTATCGCCTTTGATATCTAAATATTTTTCTAAAACTATTTTATCTTCAGTAAGAGTACCTGTTTTATCTGTACAAAGAATATTCATAGCTCCAAAGGTTTGAATTGAGTCTAAAGATTTCACAATAGTTTTTTTCTTTGACATATTAACAGCGCCTTTAGAAAGACTAGAAGATAAAATTACAGGGAGAAGCAAAGGGGTTATACCTATAGCTATTGCAACTGCAAAAGCAAATGATAATATTAAGTCATGTTTCCAAACATTTAATATAAAAACAAGAGGAAGCATAATTAGCATGAATTTAATTAATAATTGACTTACACTTTTTATACCTTTTTGAAAAGCTGTTTGAGATTTCCCGAGAAATAGTATGTGCGATTTTTCCTAAATAAGTATCATCTGATATTTTAATAACAATTCCTTTTCCGAGAACCACTTACAACATTTGTTCCCATAAAACATATTGTATCTAAATCAGTTATATTTTCAATTTCTTCATACTTTTTTTCAGAATTAGATAATTTTTTAATACTATCAGATTCACCGGGTTAAAGAAGATTGAGATACATATAAATCTTTTGATTCAATAATTCTTAAATCAGCAGGTATCATACTTCCGAGCAGAAAGTAATATAACATCTCCCAATGTTATATCTTTCATAGGGATTTTTATTTCTTTTCCATCTCTTAAAACATGAGCTGTTGTTGCAACAAGTTCTTTTAACTTTTCAGCAGCTTTATTTGAACGAAATTCTTGAATAAAATCTAGAAATGTACTTACTAAAACTAAAATGATAACTACAACAACACTTGCATAATTAGGTTCTTTAGGAAGATATATATCTGTATAGAAAAGTACAAGGCTTATTAATAATAAAATTATATTAAAGGGCGTAAATAAGCTAGAGAAGAAATAATTGTACCATTTTTTTGGTTTGTTTTGTGTTATTTCATTAGTTCCAAGTTTATTTATTTTATGAGTTGCAATTTCATTTGTTAAACCATCTTTATTTAAAGAAAGAGTATTAAGAAAATTGTCAATAGGCAAAGTACATTCTTTTCCATATAATTCTCTAATAGAAATATCATCTTTATTTAAACTTAAATTTGATTTTGATTTCGATTTTGGCATTTATTTATCAACTCCAATTTTACCAATATATTTTTAATATAACCAATATATCTTTTTTTAAACAAATTAAAATTTTATAAAATTTAAAAAATGACAAAAAGAAAAAGCTCTAAATTTAGAGCTTTAAATCCATTCACCATATTTTTTAATATATATCTTTTTAGCAAACAATGAAAAGATGCAAAATAGAACAGGAACTCCTAAAATTAGTATAAAGAACTTAGGAGAGAATGAAACTAGTCCAATCATATGTCCTATAAATGTAAATGGTAATATTATTGATATTATACTTAATAGGATTGAAGAAAAGTATACTAATTTGCTTGCATGACTTTGAACAAAAGGAATTTTAGAAGTTCTAATAACATGCATTCCCATTAAGTTTTCTACATTACCATAAGCAAACCAAATTGTTTGGAAAATAGCCGCTTCTCTTACACCAAAGATAAACCAAAGTGATGCAAAAACTAACATATCAAATAAAGAACTTATTGGTCCCATGAAAAACATGAATTTTTTCATTTTTTCAATATTCCATTCTTTAGGTCTTTGTAAATATTCTTCATCAACATTATCAAAAGGTAGTGTAAATTGACCAAAATCATAGAGTAATCCTTGTACTAATAATTGGATAGGTGTTATTGGTAGGAATGGTAAGAAAATACTTGCAATTATTACAGAAATAGCTTCACCAAAATTAAATGTTATTGCCATTTTTATATATTTCATAAGATTTGCAAAAGATTTTCTACCTTCTTTTACACCTTCTAATAGAACATTTAAGTCTTTTTCTAATAATATAATATCTGCTGTTTCTTTAGCAATATCTACTGCAGTGTCAACAGAAATTCCTACATCTGAATTTGTAAGTGCTGGGCTATCATTTATTCCATCACCCATATATCCCACAACATTTCCTTTAGATTTTAATACACGAACTATTCTAGCTTTTTGAATAGGGGATAACTTTGAAAATATACTATATTTTTTTAATAGTCTAAATAAAGCTATATCACTTAATTTATCAATTTCTTTACCAGTAACTATTTTTTTAGAATGAATTCCAACTTTTTCACAAACACATCTAGTTACTTCGGAATTATCACCGTGTTAGTACCATTACTTTTATTCCAGCTTTTGAAAGTTTTGATATAGATTCTTTTGCACTTAACTTTGGTGGGTCTAAGAAACCAATAAATCCAAGTAATATCATGTTTTTCTCATCTGCAACAGAAAAATCATTTTTAGTATTATCATTTTTTTGACAAATTGCTATAACTCGTAATCCTTCTTTATTTAAAGATTTACTGATTTTTAAGATATTTTCTTTTATTTCTCTAGTTATTTGTGATACTTGCCCTTTATAATCTACTTGAGTACAAATTTCTAATATTTCTTCAACAGCGCCTTTTGTTATTATTTGATTATTTTTTCCATCATTTATAATAACAGATAATCTTCTTCTACTAAAGTCAAATGGTATTTCATCAACTTTTATATATTCTTTTTTTAAACCTTCTAAGTTATTATCTAGAGCTCTTTTAATTACAGCTTCATCAATATTACCTCTTAAACCTGTTTGAAAATATGAATTTAGAAAAGCGTGTTTTAAAACACGGATATCTTCATCACCATTTATGTCTAAATATTTTTCTAAAACTATTTTATCTTCAGTAAGTGTTCCTGTTTTGTCTGTACAAAGAATATTCATTGCTCCGAAACTTTGAATTGAGTCCAAAGATTTAACAATAGTTTTCTTCTTTGACATTTTTATAGCACCTTTAGATAAACTAGATGAAAGAATAACAGGGAGTAGTAGAGGTGTAATTCCAATAGCTATTGCAACTGCAAAAGTAAAAGATAATATCAAATCGTGTTTCCAAATATTAATTAAAAATACTAGAGGAATCATTATTAGCATGAATTTTATTAATAGTTTACTAATACTTTTAACTCCTTTTTGAAAAGCAGTTTCTGGTTTTCCTGTAATTGTATGTGCAATTTTTGAAAGATAAGTAGAATCGGCAGTTTTAACAACTACGCCTTTTCCGTGAACCACTTACAACATTAGTACCCATAAAACAAATTGTATCTAAATCAGTTATACTTTCAATTTCTGATAATTTTAATTCCATTTCAGGTGTCTTCTTAATACTATCAGATTCACCGAGTTAGAGAAGACTGAGATACATATAAATCTTTAGCTTCAATGATTCTTAAATCTGCTGGAACCATACTACCGTGCAGATAATATTACTACATCACCTAATACAATATTTTTAATAGGCATTGAAATTTCTTTTCCGCTTCTAACAACAGTTACAGTAGTGGCAACAAGTTCTTTTAATTTTTCGGCAGCTTTATTTGATCTATATTCTTGAAAAAAGTCCAAAAAAGTACTTACTAATACTAGTGTTACAACAACTAATATGCTTGTGTAATTTGGATTAGATGAAATATATACATCAGTGTAGTATAAAATAAAAGCTATGCCTATTAATATTAGGTTAAAAGGGGTAAAGAGACTTGCAAAGAAATAGTTATACCATTTTTTGGGTTTTGCTTGTTTAATTTCATTATTACCATACTTATTAAGTTTTTGTGTAGCTACTGAATTTGATAATCCTTTTTCATTAATTTTAAATGTTGCTAAAAAATCTTTTTTAGATAATGTTGCTTCTTTTCCATAAAATTTAATCACATTTATATCTTCTTTATCATTTTGATTTATAGCCATTAAATCATCTCCTATCTTTTGTAATAAATTCGTTTTAAATTATATCACTAAAAAATATAATTGTTAATAAAATTGGAAATTTAATATAAAAAATATTAAATTTGTTAATTGAAAAAGTAAATTCTATTTAATAAAAATATAGTGTAAATAAGTCTTACAGTAATTCTTATTGTAAGATTAAATTATAGTTGAAAGAAAACATAATCAAATTTTAAGAAGACTATATTATGAATTTACTGGGCAAATAATACCAGTAGAGATCTTAACGAACGAATTAAGCACTGATATGGATTACAAATTAAATTTAGAGAAAGCGTTATTTGGCGAATTAGATGCTGTTGTAAAATATAGAAAAATAATGGCACAATGCCAAGTGGTAGTAGTTATACATTACTTATGTCTATAATGACAGATGAATTAAGACATGCAAATAAATATAATTTTTTGATACACAATGCTAAATAGAAAAATATAACCATATGAAGCAGCAAGCTACTTGCTTGACTAAAGATGTGCTTTTACATAAGAAAGTATAATATATAAACTGCAAAAAGGTGCATATTTGCATCTTTTTATTATGCTTTATATTGCTAATTAAAATTATTAATGATAATATATATTTAATTTGATATATAAAATACAATACAATTGGGTATAAGTAAGACTAATAGAAAGAAGATAATTTTATGATATTTTATTTTTCAGGTACAGGAAATTCTAGATGGATAGCAGAGAAAGTTGCAGAAAAAATAAATGATAAAGTATATGATATTTCTAATATGGATGAAATACCAGAAATATCAAATGAAAAACAGATAGGATTAGTTTTTCCCATTTATGCATGGGGTGTTCCAGAACCTATGAATCTATTTGCAAAGAGGCTAAAAAAAACGAAAGCATTTACATTTGCAATATGTACTTGTGGTGCAAATGCTGGTAATGCATTAAAGAAATTATCAAAGATATATCATATAAATAGTAGTTATAGTATAATTATTCCAAGCAATTATATTGTTGGAGAAGATATAGAAGAAAAATCAGTTATTTTAAATAAATTAGATAACGCAAAAAAAGAAATAGATAAAATTAGTAAAGAAATACTTAAAAAGAAAAAAAGTTTATAATGTAGAAGAAGGAAAATTTCCAGCAATGAAATCAAATATTATAAACAAAGGATTTAATAATTTTGCAAGAACTACAAAACCATTTTATGCTGATAAAGAGAAATGTATTAGTTGTGGCTTATGTGCTAAAATGTGTCCAGCACATACAATAACTCTTGTTAATGGAAACCCAGTTTGGGGTGAAAAGTGTTATCAATGTTTGAAATGTATTAATTATTGCCCAAAAGAAGCAATTCAATATGGAGATAAAACTAGTAAAAGAGGAAGATATAATATAGAGAAATTTATAAAAGAATAGAGGAAGATGTAATTGAAATATATAATAAGAGAAATAGAAGAAAAAGATGATTTAATAATAGAAAAAATTATTCGTGACTGTTTAATAGAATATGGGGCAAATCACGAAGGAACTGCTTGGGCAGACCCAGACTTGAATAAATTTTCTAAAATATATAACAAGGAAAAGGAAAAATATTGGGTTGCAGAAGATGAAAATGGAAGAATTGTAGGTGGAGTAGGAATAGGAGAAATTAAAGGTTTAGAAGATGTATGTGAATTGCAAAAAATGTATTGCATTAAAGAAGTAAGAGGAAGCGGAATATCTCATAAATTAATTGAGAAAGCTTTAGATTTCTCTAAACAATATTATTCTAAATGCTATTTAGAAACATTAGAAAATATGGGGGCAGCAAAGAAATTCTATGAGAAATATGGATTTAAAAGATTAGACAAGCCATTAATTAAAACAGAACATTTTGCATGTGATGTTTGCTATTTATTGGAGTTTTAATAATGATTAAGTAAAGTAACTAGTATAAAAATAAATAATATGAATAAGATTAAATATACAAATTTAGAAAGGAAGAAAAAATGGAAGAAAGAATTTTAAAAGTAATAGAAGAAAGATTCACAAATGTCCTTCTGTAGCATTTTATTTATTTACATCTGATAAAAAAATAGAGAAAGAAGTTTTAAATGAGATATCTTTTGGTGGTGGATGTATAAACGATACGATTATACATTTAGCTACTTCAAGATTAGGATTTGGTGGTGTAGGAAATAGTGGTATGTGAGCATACCACGGAAAAAAAAGGTTTTGATACTTTTACACATTATAGAAGTATTGTAAAAAAATATACATGGATTGATCTTCCTATGAGATATATGCCATATACAGAAATCAAAGATAAAATGATTAGATTTTTCTTAAAATAGCAAAATACAAAAAACAAGTAGAATTATAATATTTACTTGTTTTTTTATGTATGTATCACCTAATAATATCTTAAAATTATAATTTAAAAAACTACTTGACTTGAAGTGAACTCTAATATGTATAATAATATATATTACATGGAAAGAAGGTATTAGTATGAAGGAAGATTTAACAATAACAGAAGAATGGGACAAAACATTTTTAAAAAGTGAAAAAGTAAATCATCATAAAGTAAAATTTCATAATCGCTATGGCATTACATTAGTTGGAGATTTATATGAACCTAAAGATTTTAGTGGAAAATTACCAGCGATAGCAGTATGTGGCCCTTTTGGTGCTGTCAAAGAACAATCATCAGGGCTATATGCACAAATAATGGCAGAAAGAGGATTTGTAACAATGGCATTTGATCCGTCTTTTACAGGAGAAAGTGGTGGAAATCCTCGCTATGTTGCATCACCAGATATTAATACAGAAGACTTTTCAGCAGCAGTTGATTTTTTATCTGTACAAGACAATATAGATTTGGAAAAGATAGGAATTATTGGCATTTGTGGATGGGGAGGAATGGCTTTAAATGCGGCTGCTATTGATACAAGAATTAAAGCTACTGTTACATCTACAATGTATGATATGAGTAGAGTTAATTGTAGAGGATATTTTGATAGCTTAGACGAAGAAGCAAGATATAACATGAAGAAAGAGTTAAATAAACAAAGAATAGAAGATTATATAAAAGGAACATACAAGAGAGCAGGAGGAGTTGTGGATCCTCTTCCAGAAGATGCACCATTTTTTGTAAAAGATTATTATGATTATTATAAAACAAAACGTGGTTATCATAAAAGATCACTAAATTCTAATGATGGTTGGAATGTAACATCTTCGCTTTCTTTTATAAATATGCCTATTTTGCAGTTTAGCAATGAAATAAGAAGTGCTGCATTAATGATACATGGAGAAAAAGCACATTCAGTATATTTTTCTAAAGATGCATTTAGAAATTTAAAAGGAAAAAATAAGGAATTAATGATAATTCCAAATGCTGTTCATACAGATTTATATGATAAAACAGATATAATACCATTCGATAAAATAGAATCATTCTTTAAAAGTAATTTAGTATAAGTTAGTTGATGAGAAGTATTAAGATACATAAAATAATTAATAGCAGGACTCTTTTAGAGTTCTATTTTATTGTGCATTATTATAAAAAAAGAAGCTAAAACCAATAAAAAGTATTATAGACATAAAGATTCAAATGTATTTTTTAGCAATTATCTCATTTGTTTTAATTCAAGTATTCTTGTTTAGATATATAAACTATGATATAATATATTTGTTTATTCAATAATGTTCAAATTAATTTATTTAAGATATAAATTTGATTGAAAGGAGGAAATATGTTTAAATTACATTCAGAATATAAACCAACAGGAGATCAGCCTAAGGCTATAGAATATTTAAGCAAAGGAATAGAAGAGGGCAAGAAATTTCAAACACTTCTAGGGGTTACAGGATCTGGTAAAACTTTTACAATGGCAAATATAATAGAAAAAGTACAAAGGCCAACACTTGTTTTAGCGCATAATAAAACACTTGCAGGCCAATTATATTCAGAATTTAAAGAATTCTTTCCTGAAAATAATGTTGAATACTTTGTTTCATACTATGATTATTACCAACCAGAAAGTTATATTCCTTCAACTGATACATATATAGAGAAAGATTCTTCTATAAATGACGAAATTGATAAACTAAGACATTCAGCAACTTTATCATTATTTGAAACTAGAGATGTAATAATAGTAGCATCTGTTTCATGTATATATGGATTAGGAGATCCAGTAGATTATCAAGAAATGATGCTTTCATTAAGACCAGGAATGCAGAAATCTAGAGACCAAGTATTAAAAAAATTGATTTCTATGCAATATACAAGAAATGAAATAGATTTTAAAAGGGGAACCTTTAGAGCAAAAGGAGATATAGTTGAGATTTATCCATCTGACCAATCAGAGTCTGCAGTTAGAGTGGAATTTTGGGGAGATGAGATTGAAAAAATAACAGAAATAAATGCATTAACAGGAAAGCCGATAGGAACAAGAAGACATATATTAATTTCTCCTGCTTCTCATTATGTTACAACAAGAGAAAAAATGGAAAGAGCAATTGTTACAATCGAAAAGGAGATGGAAGAAAGAGTTAAATATTTTAAATCACAAAACAAATTAATTGAAGCTCAGAGGATAGAAGAAAGAACAAATTTTGACATTGAAATGATGAAAGAAACAGGATTTTGTTCAGGAATAGAAAATTACTCTAGACATATAAGCGGTAGACCTGCAGGAAGTCCACCATATACATTATTTGACTATTTTCCAAAAGATTTTCTATTATTAATAGATGAATCACATGCTACATTGCCACAAGTAAGAGCAATGTATAATGGAGATCACTCTAGAAAAGAGTCTTTGATTAATTATGGATTTAGATTACCTTCAGCCTTTGATAATAGACCATTAACATTTAAAGAATTTGAAGAAAGATTAAATCAAGTGATCTTTGTTAGTGCTACTCCAGCAGATTATGAAAAAGAACATTCTAAAGAGAATGTTGTAGAACAAATAATTAGACCTACAGGCTTATTAGATCCTAAGATAGAAGTAAAGCCAGTTGAAAATCAAATAGACGATTTATTAGAGCAAATAAGATTAAGAGTTGAGAAAAAAGAAAGAGTATTAGTTACAACACTAACAAAAAAAATGGCAGAAGATTTAACAGAATATTTAAAAGGACTAGATATAAAAGTAAGCTATATCCATTCAGATACAAAAGCTCTTGAAAGAATGGAAATTATCAGAAAATTAAGACTTGGAGAATACGATGTTTTAGTAGGAATAAATCTTTTAAGAGAAGGATTAGATATACCAGAAGTTTCATTAGTAGCAATTTTAGATGCTGATAAAGAAGGATTTCTTCGTTCAGAAAGATCTTTAATACAAACAATAGGAAGAGCTGCAAGAAATACAGAAGGAACAGTTATAATGTATGCTGATGAATTAACAGATTCAATGGAAAAAGCAATATCAGAGACTAATAGGAGAAGAAAAATACAGCAAGAATATAATGAAAAACATAACATTACACCAAAAACTATTAGTAAATCAGTTAGAGAATCAATTAAAGTAACAGATGTAGAAGATATTAGTGTTGAATACAAACTAGAAAATAAAGAAGATATTAAAGAAACTATATCTAAACTAACAGATGAAATGCTAAAATATGCAGCTGATATGGAATTTGAAAAAGCGGCAGAAATTAGAGATAAAATTAAAGAATTAGAAAAGATGATTTAGAATAATATATATAACAATAGAGATCAGCTATCTAGCTGGTCTCTAAAACAGAATTCTGTTTTAGCAGTTCTCAAATAATAAGATTATATAAATATTTAAGTTTAAAGCAATTCTTTTATAGACGAAATATCTAAAGTGTAGAAATATTCTTTTTTTCTTATATCTTTAGGTAATTCTTCTGGATTTGGAGAAATAGGAATTCCAAGTTTATCTCTAAACCTTTTTGCTTCAGAAGAATAAAGTTTTAAAGTTACCTTAGATTTTCCTTGTGTAATTGAATCATTAATTCTCCGTATTTGCCTTTCATATCTCGTTGGCTCGCCTCTCATATTAATCATCCTTTCTGTCAATAAACAAATAGGGAACTGCTAAAAATGACAAAAACTTGTCAATAAATATTATATCACATTATGGTAACAAAGTAAAAATTAAAAGCATATTATATATGGGGTGGTATAAATATGTTTTTAAAAGATTTATATGAAGATGCCAAAAATATTAAAGCAAAAGATCCTGCCAAAACTAATATTTTACAAGTTATAATACTTTATCCAGGATTTCATATACTAGTTTTTCATAAAATTTCTCATTTTTTATATATAAATAAACTAATTTTTTTAGCTAGATTAATTTCACAGATAGGAAGATTTTTTACAGGAATAGAAATACATCCAGGAGCTAAAATAGGAAAAAGATTATTTATTGACCATGGTATGGGAGTTGTGATTGGAGAAACAGCAACAATAGGAGATGATTGTACAATATATCACAATTCTACATTAGGAGGAACAGGAAAAGAAACTATGAAAAGACACCCCGATATAGGGAATAATGTAATAATTGGAGCAGGAGCAAAAGTATTAGGTGCAATCAATATAGGAGATAATGTCAAAGTTGGAGCAAATGCTACAGTGACTAAAAATATTCCGGATAATGTAACAGTTATAAAATTTAATCAAATACTTAAAAAAACTTAAGAAATTTCTTAAGTTCTTTTAAATTAATATTGTATAAATTTAATATTTTTGATATAATCAAACCATCAATTAAATATATATATTTAAGGGGGAATAAAGATGCAAGAAAACAGAGAAAAACCTTTAAAAAAAGAAATTTGTTCTAATTGTAATAAAAAAGATGAATTTATTGAAAAATTATTTAATGAATATTTACCAGTAAAAGATAATTTGATTCAAATGTTAAATGAAGTTCAAGAACACTACGGATATGTTCCAATGTACGTACAGAAAGAACTTTCAGAATTTTTAGATATTCCAATGGCAGAGATTTATGGAGTTGTCACATTCTATTCTAGATTTTCACTAAAACCAAAAGGAAAATATGTAATATCAGTATGTTTAGGAACAGCATGCTTTGTTAAAGGATCTCAAAAGATTATGGATAGACTTTTAGATAGACTAAAAATTGAACCAGGAGAGACAACTGAAGATGGACTTTTCACAGTCGATCAAACACGTTGCGTTGGTGCTTGTGGTTTGGCACCAGTATTTACAGTAAATGGTGAAGTATATGGAAAAGCCACTGTAAAAAAATTAGATGAAGTATTAGATGAATTAATAAAAAACAAATAATATAATTTAATAATATGCCTTAAAAGGAGGAATAATATGAAATCATTAGAAGAATTGCATAAAATAAGGGAAAATAAAAGAAGTGAATTAGACTTAAGAGTAAATACAAAAGCAGATACAAGAGAAAAACATATATTAGTGTGTCATGGGACAGGCTGTACTTCTTCTAAATCTCCTGAAATATTAGAAAACTTTAGAAGAATTATAAAAGAAAAAGGAATTGAAAATGTTAGAGTTATAAAAACAGGTTGTTTTGGCTTATGTGCCAAAGGTCCTATTGTAATAATAAGACCAGAAGATACTTTTTATGCAATGGTAACTCCTGAAGATTGTGAGGAGATAATACAAACACATATTATAGAAGGAAAAACAGTAGACAGACTACTTTGTAAAGATATTGATGGAAAAATAGTTAATAGTTTAGATGACCTTAACTTTTATAAAAAACAAAAAAGAATTGCTCTTAAAAATTGTGGAGTTATTAATCCTGAAGATATAGATGAATATATTGCTTTTGATGGATACAGAGCATTAGAAAGAACATTGAAGGAAATGTCACCAAATGAAGTTATAGATACAATAAAAAAATCTGGATTACGTGGAAGAGGAGGAGCAGGTTTCCCAACAGGCAAGAAATGGGAATTAACAAGAGCTTCCGAAGGAAAACAAAAATATGTTGTTTGCAATGCGGATGAAGGTGATCCAGGAGCTTTTATGGACAGAAGCATATTAGAAGGCGACCCACACTCTGTTCTTGAAGCTATGGCAATAGCTGGATATAGTATTGGAGCTAATAAAGGATATATTTATGTTAGAGCAGAATATCCTATAGCAGTTAAAAGATTGCAAATAGCAATTGACCAAGCAAGAGATTATGGAATATTAGGTAAAAATATATTTGAAAGCAATTTTGATTTTGATATAGAAATAAGACTGGGAGCAGGAGCTTTTGTTTGCGGTGAAGAAACTGCTTTATTAGAATCAATAGAAGGAAAAAGGGGTCAACCTAGAGTAAAACCACCTTATCCTGCGCAATCAGGATTATGGGGAAAACCAACATTAATAAATAATGTTGAAACATATGCAAATATAGCACAAATAATATTAAAAGGTGCTGATTGGTTTTCTTCAATAGGTACAGAAAACTCTAAAGGAACTAAAGTTTTTGCATTAGGTGGAAATGTAAATAATATAGGATTAGTAGAAGTGCCAATGGGAACAACCTTAAGAGAAATTGTATATGACATTGGTGGAGGAGTTCCAAATGGTAGAGAGTTTAAAGCAGCACAAACAGGTGGACCTTCACGGAGGATGTATTCCAAAAGAACATTTAGATACACCTATAGATTATGAATCATTAAAGGAAATTGGTTCTATGATGGGCTCAGGAGGACTTATAGTAATGGATGATACGAAATGTATGGTATCTTTAGCTAAATTTTATCTAGAATTTACTGTAAGTGAAAGCTGTGGAAAATGTACTCCATGTAGAATTGGAACAAAAAGAATGCTTGAAATATTAGAACGTTTATGCAGTGGTGAAGGTGAAGAAATTGATATATATAGACTTGAAAAATTAGCTGTAAATATCCAAAAATCTAGTATATGTGGACTTGGGCAAAGTGCTCCAAACCCAGTAATTAGTACTTTGAAATATTTTAGAGAAGAATTTAGACAACATGCTATACAAAAAGAATGTGAAGCTATGGAATGTAAGGCTATGGCTAAAATAATGGTTGATCCAGAAAAATGTAAAGGATGCGGATTATGTCAAAAGCACTGCCCTGTTGGAGCGATAAAAGGGGAAGGAAGAGAAAATAGGGTTATAGACCAAGACATTTGTATTAAATGTGGAACTTGTATTACAGCATGTCCTTTCCATGCAATTGGAAATTAAATAAATGTTTTGAAATTTCATAAAAAGGAGTTTAATATGGAAGAAGAATTAGTTAATTTAACAATAGATAATCAAAAAATATCTGTAAAAAAAGGAACTACTATATTAGAAGCTGCTAAAAAAGCAGGAATTGATATCCCTACACTTTGCTTTTTAAAAGAAATAAATGAAGTTGGAGATTGCAGAATGTGCATTGTAGAAGTAGAGGGAAGAAGAGGCTTTGCTACATCTTGCATTCAAACAGTTGAAGAAGGAATGGTTGTTCATACACATACTCCAAATGTTTTAGAAGCAAGACGTGTTATTTTGGATTTAATAATATCTAATCATGCAAAAGATTGCTTAACATGTACTAGGTCTGGAAATTGTGAATTACAAATGCTTGCTACTAAATTCAATGTTTTAAATGTTGCATTTCCAGGAGAGATGTCTAAACACAAAGTAGATGATTTATCTCCAGCTATTGTTAGAGATTTTAATAAATGTATTCTATGTAGAAGATGTGTAGCAGCATGTAAAAATGTGCAACAAATTGGAGCTATAGATTGTATAAATAGAGGATTTGAATCTTGTATATCTACTGTTGGAGATCATAGTTTAAATGATGTCAATTGTACTTTCTGCGGACAATGTATAGAAGCATGTCCAACAGGAGCTTTGCATGAAAAAGAAACTATAAACGATGTATGGGTAAAATTAAAAGATCCAGATAGTTACGTTGTGGTTCAAACAGCTCCTGCTGTTAGAGTGGCTTTAGGAGAAGAATTTGGAATGAAAATTGGCACAAATGTTACAGGAAAAATGGTTACAGCATTAAAGAGATTAGGCTTTGATAAAGTATTCGATACAAATACAGGTGCTGATTTTACAATAATGGAAGAAGCTAATGAATTTATAAAAAGATTTAAAAATGAAGATGAATTACCAATGATCACATCATGTTGCCCTGGATGGATAAAATATATTGAAAGTAATTACCCTGAATTATTGCCACATTTATCAAGTTGTAAATCTCCTCACCAAATGTTTGGAGAAATTGTTAAAACGTATTTTGCAAAAAAAGAAAATATTGACCCTAAAAAAATATATATGGTATCAGTTATGCCATGCATAGCTAAGAAATTTGAAAGCAAAAGAGATGAGATGCAAAACGAGGGACTAATGGATGTAGATAATGTAATAACAACACGTGAACTTGCAAGAATGATTAAACAAGCAAATATAGAATTTACAAAATTAGAAGATTCTGAATTTGATAATCCAATGGGTGAGGCAACAGGAGCAGGAGCTATATTTGGCACAACTGGTGGAGTAATGGAAGCAGCACTTAGAACAGCT
Source organism: uncultured Clostridium sp. (assembly GCA_945949485.1). GTDB lineage: Bacteria > Bacillota > Clostridia > TANB77 > CAG-508 > CAG-269. The sequence goes on from CAMFER010000014.1 coordinate 19,029, forward strand.
CAAGATGTTTTAACAGGAGAAGATTTAGAAAAAATAGATTTTGAACAAGTTCGTGGTGGAGACGGAATCAAAAAAGCAACTATTAATATTGCTGGAAAAGATATAAAAGTAGTTGCTGCAAGTGGTCTTTCAAATGCTAAAAAGATTATGGAAGAAATAAAAAATGGGGAAGCAGACTATAAATTTGTAGAAATAATGGCTTGTCCTGGAGGATGTGTAATGGGAGGAGGTCAACCTATTAAATCATCTAAGATAAGAGCAAATGTAGATGTTAGAAAATTAAGAGCAGAAAGCTTATATTCTATAGATGAAAGAAGTGTAATTAGAAAATCACATGAAAATCCTATTTTGAAAAAAATCTATGAAGAATATTTGAAAGAACCAGGTAGTGAAGAAGCTGAAAAAATATTACATACAACTTATCATGAAAGAGAAAAGTATAATATATAATAATTAAGAAGGTATGCTGTTTTGGATACCTTCTTTAATATTAACCTATTTATTAGTTGTTTGTTGTTCTTGAGTTTGTTTTTGCTTTTTTTGTTGTTTATTTGTATTTTGTTTTTCTTTATTTTTCTTTGCCATATAAAGCACCTCCATAAATAATATTAATAGTAGTGTAACCGCTAAAATAAAAAATATTCAAAATATATTTGTTTTTTAAAGATATATAGTATATAATATTTTGGAAAATACATAAAATATATTACAAGGAAGTGTAAGTATATGAGTTATAAAAACGAAAAATTAGAAGAATTTAATGATTATGTAAGGTTTAGAAAAGTAGCAATAATAGGATTAGGAGTAAGTAATATTCCTTTAATAGATTATATGTTTGAAAAAAAAGCAAGAGTAACCGTTTTTGATGATAGAGAAATTGACAAAATACCTGAAGATATTTTGAAAAAAATAAAAAAATATGAATTCAATTATTATTTTGGAAAAGAATCTTTAGAACATTTAAAAAACTTTGATTTAATTTTAAGATCACCAAGTTGTTTACCAACAAAGCCAGAACTAGAAACTGAATCATCAAGAGGAGCAATAGTTACGTCTGAAATAGAATTACTTATGAAAATGGCTCCTTGTAAAATTATTGGAGTAACTGGAAGTGATGGAAAAACAACAACAACTAGTTTAATTAATGCGATATTAAAAAAAGCTGGTTATACAACATATTTAGGAGGAAATATTGGAACACCTTTATTTACTAAACTTGATGAAATAAAACCAGAAGATATATTAGTACTTGAATTAAGTAGTTTTCAACTTATGGGAATGCAAATTAGTCCTAATATAGCAGTTATTACTAATATAACTCCAAATCATTTAAATATCCATAAAGATTATCAAGAATACATAGATGCAAAAAAGAACATTTTTAAATATCAAAACGAAGAAGATGTATTAATATTAAATTATGATAATGAAATAACAAGAGAATTTAAAAAAGAAGCAATAGGAAAAGTAATATATTTTAGTGGAAAAACTAAATTAGATGATGGATATATTGTAGACGAAAAAATGATAAAAGAATGTAATGATAAAGTAAGAAAACATATATTGAATTGCAGCGATGTAATATTAAGAGGAGAACATAACTATGAAAATATTGCAACAGCATTAGCTGCTACAAGCAAACTTGTAAATCAAGATATTGCTGTGGAAGCGATAAAAGAATTTAAGCCAGTAGAACATAGATTGGAATTTATTAGAGAAATAGATGGAGTTAAATGGTATAATGATTCTGTAAGTTCTTCTCCTACAAGAACAATAGCAGGTCTTAATTCTTTTGATGAAGATATTGTTTTAATTGCAGGAGGATATGATAAGAATTTAGATTATTCACCTATCGCAAAACCAATATTAGATAAAGTTTCTTCACTTATTTTGCTTGGGCAAACTTCAGCTAAAATATATGATGCTGTAAAAGAAGAAACTGAAAAAGAGAATAAAAAAATTGACATTCATATGTGTGATTCTCTAGAGCAAACAGTGAACATTGCAAAAAAAGTTGCGAAAAAGGGAGAAGTAGTCTTATTCTCACCAGCCAGTGCAAGTTTTGATATGTTTAAAAATTTTGCTGATAGAGGAATAAAATTTAAAAACATAGTAAATAAAATATAATCACATAAAGCCTTTTTAATACATAAAATATATAAAGTATTAAGGAGGTTTTTTTATGTTTGAAGATGACATATATAGTAAATATATTATGAGCATTTTAGGATATCAAAATTCACAAAACAATATATGTGGAAATAATAACATGAATAATTGTAATTATAATCAGAATATATTTAATTTAAAAAATCAGGAAAACAATATCGAGGAATATTATCCTGAAATATATAAAGTAGTTTATCCTATGATACGTTCAGCATGCAATAAAAATAATTTATCAATATCAGCAGAAACGATAGAGAAAATTACAAATGATATATATTTTGCAATAGAAGCAGGAGAAGAAAGTACTACTATAAATGTAAAAAATGAAAATACGAAAACAGTAAAATTTGAAACAAACAAAACTCAAAGAAGTTCATATTTAAAAGAACTTATAAAAATTCTTTTAATAAGGGAATTTAGAGAAAAGAATAACAATGTTGGTATGGAAAACAGATATTTTGAAAATAATGAAAATAAATATATGACTAGAATGCAAAAAAATAGGAATTTTTATAAAGATATTTCACACTTTGATATATATGAAAACATATGAATTTGAAATTATTTACATAATGTGGTATAATATAAGTGTGTTAACAGTAAAAGGCTAATATGCCCAGGAGGTATTTTATGATCGAAAAACACAGTAACATGCAGTTTGTACTGCCACATAGTCGGATTTTTTCTTCGACAATAGTTCAAGCATTAACCGACATGGGATTTCGAGAAGGGATTGACAAAATCAGGTTAAAGACTAACTTTCAAACTGAGACAACTATTTTAGAATTAAGCAAACAGATTCTTAAGTATACCGGAGAGGAAGTTCATGTTTATGACATTATGATACCTGATAGATATGTATCAAAAGATAAACCAAGAGCTATTGAAGTAATGTCAAAACGTTCTGTTTTAAATATTCCATATCAATGGATATTTTCAAAAGACTTTATGTATAACTTATATGAACTCGGTTATACTCCAGAAGATAGTTGTAGTTTTGATTTGATGAATTATTCTACTCATATTACATCTATTAAACTTACTAAAGTTGTAAATGGTTGTAAACATTTTGAAATTAAGATTCCTGATCAGTTTGTCAGACCTAAGAAAGGAGAGTAAATTTACTCTTCTTTTTTGTATGTTAAATTTTCAAATTTTTTCATTAATATTTTTTTATTTTTAGTGCAAAATATTATTGTAAAAATATGAAAGGTGGTAATAGAATGAAAGCGAAAGAATGTATGTGCTCCAATGTATATTTTGCGAAACCTGAAACAAATATACAAGAAATTTCTAGGTTAATGCAAAAATATCATGTAGGTTGTATACCAATATGTGATGATACAAATTGTGTATGTGGAATAATAACAGATAGAGATATTGTTCTAAGATGTGTAGCTTGTAATAAAGACTTAAATATTACAAAGGCTAGTGATATTATGAGTCTTAATGTATGCACTTGTGATGAAAACGAATCAATAGAAAGAGTAGAAAATAAAATGAGCAAAAATCAAGTCACAAGAATTCCAATATGTGATGCAAAAAATCACATTGTAGGTATTATAACTCTAAAGGATTTAGCTAAAAACAATAAAACAATTGGATATCAAAATATTTGTGAAACAGTAGAAGATGTTTGTTGTGACAACACAAAAAATAACGGATAATAATTATTTGAAAGAACGGATATATTCCGTTCTTTTGCATATAATAAACATAGGTAAAGCGTAAGATAGGGGGGATATCATGATTTATGATGTTTCGTATTGGGCAAAAGTATTGAAAAGAGGTTTATACGTTTTATTTTTATTATTAGGACTTTATGTAGGACTAAAACTTTCTATTTTTTATATGCCTTTCTTAGTTGCTTTTATTATTTCTTTAATGATTGAACCAGCTATTAAAAATATAATGAATAAAACACATTTTACAAGAAGGACAAGTTCTATAATAATTTTTGTATTGGTGTCTTTTCTTATTTTTGGGAGTATTACATGGGGGATAATAACCTTATTTTCTGAATCTTCAAATTTATTGCAAAGTTTAAATGATTATTTTGATAAAATATACATACAATTTCAAAATTTCATTTCTACTTTTAATTTTGATAAAATTCATTTATCTGAAGAAGTTTTAGAGGTATTACAAAATTCTACAGAAGATTTTTTAATTAATGTTTCTAATTGGATAAGGAATTTTCTTGATGATTTATTGAATTTTATAACAAGTATTCCTTCTATAGCTATATGTATTGGAATAACCGTAATAGCTCTTTATTTTATGTGTGTCGATAAAATATATATATTAGATCAAATAGAACATCATTTACCAGTTGTATGGGTTAGAAAGTTGAGAGTTCATTTAAAAGATTTAATACAAACATTAGGTGGATATTTGAAAGCAGAAGCAACACTAGTATTAGTTTCTTTTATTATTTCACTTATTGGTTTATATATACTAGAATTTACTGGATTTAATGTAACATATCCTTTGTTAATGGCTTTATTTATCGGGTTTGTTGATGCTTTACCAATTTTAGGATCAGGAACAGTTATGGTTCCGTGGGCGATTATTTCTGCAATAAATGGAGATTTCAATTTAGGCTTAGCTATAATTATTTTGTTAATTATAATGTCAGTTGCTAGACAAATTTTGGAACCAAAACTAGTTAGCAAAAATATAGGGGTTCATCCAATTTTTACATTAATAGCTATGTATACAGGCTTCAAGTTGATAGGGGTTATAGGATTACTTGTCGGACCAATAGTTTTAATAATTATAAAGAATATTTTTGCTAATTTAATAGATCAAGGAGTATTTAAGACTATATTTAATATAAGGTAATGAAATTGACATAAATCTTATAAAAGTGTATAATAAATATATGTTACATTTGTAGCTAGGGATAGAAATAGGAGGTAAGCTATATGATAACAAAAGTACGGACAGTATTAGTATCTAGACGGTATGATGGCTTTCTAGAAAGATTTGAGGCTCTTGAAATAATTGAAAACCCAAAGCAAATTAAAAATGTTTGGAAAAGAAATAAAACGCCAATACTAATCAAAGAAAGATCGATGGAATCAAATGAATTTAAATTTATAGAAATTCCGGAATATCTTATTGGTAGAGAAAAAGAATTTATTAATTTCTGCCATGAAAATGGATTTGAATGTGGCGAATTTAAAACTGGAAACATTTATGATACTAAATTTGATAGATGTTTCATGTGTGAAATCGGACGACATAGAGGATTTGCATCTACTTCTTTGCATAATCAATATGTTGAAAAACCAGTTGATGTGATTATCTATGAAAGTGATAACTTTTATGTTGTACCAGAACTAGGTGCAATGTTAAAAGGATATCTTATGATTGTTCCTAAAGAACATATTCTTTCAGTAGCACAATTTCCTAAAAGTTATTTTACGGAATATTATGAAGTGTGTGAAGATGTTGAAAAGATATTATTGAACGCATTTAAAGGTTCTGTTGTTACATTTATGGAACATGGTAGTGGACCAAGTGGAAAGACATCTCATAAAAAATCTATAGTTCATGCACATACACATGTAGTTGTAGATTTTACATTAAAGAAAGACTATAAAGAGATGGTTTCGTTGAAGAAATGTGAAGATATTACTTTAGCATCTAAGGTACATTACTTTTCATATCAAGAAGGATGTAAAGGAGATTTGTTGATTTCGATGGATCCTGAAGTTTATGTTCAACGTCAATTTCCAAGACAAGTTATGGCAGAAGAATTAAATTTAGCACCTGGGCAATATAACTGGAGAGAAAATGAATTTAAAGAAATGACTGATACTACACTATATTATTTATACAAATATCTAAGTGTAAACCAATTGGATGAGAGAATTTTCAAACGAACTAAAGATTTTGTTGACGGTTTTTCCAAAAGAGCTAACTAGCTATCCTAAGAAAAGTATTTTAAATAAATACTTTTCTTTTATTTTAAAATATAATATAATATTTATATATAGTTTTAGGAGGTATTTATGAATAAAAATATAATTTTACCAGATTATAATCATTCTATATTAAATTTAATAACTTCAGTTTTAAAATATTATAATGTAGAAACAAATCATACAACTTTAGAAACTTTAAATAAACATTTGGATAAAAAATATAGAAATGTAATTTTTTTAGTATTAGATGGAATGGGGGAACATATTTTAAACAATATTTCACCTGATGGATTTTTTAATAGCAAAAAAATAGATTGTATAACAAGTGTATATCCTTCAACAACAACTGCTGCACTTACAACATATTATTCTCGGAAAGCCACCCTATGAAACTGGATGGATAGCATGGTCTCAATATTTTAAAGAATATGGTAGAGCAGTGGATATGTTATCACATAAAGAATCATATAAAAGAGATTCTTTAGATGATGCAAGTGTTGATATCTTTAAAGATGTTGTGAATTATACACCGATTTTTGAACAAATAGAGAAAGCTTCAGGAATAAAAGCATATGAATTGACTCCTACATATTCTGATAAGAGATCAAAAAGAAGCATTAGAGCAGATTCTATAGATGAAATAATAGAAAACATAGAAATACTAGTAAATAATCCAGAGGAAAAATTTATATTTGCATATTCTGATAATCCAGATGGATTATTACACAAATATGGAACGGATTCAGAAGAAGCTAGAGAGTATATTCTTAATGCTGAAATCAAAATTAAAGAACTATATGACAATTTACCACAAGATACTTTACTAATAATTTCTGCAGATCATGGACACAAAAATATTAATAAGCCATATACACTTTTAGATTATCCAGAGATACAAGAATGTTTAATTTTACCAGCATCATTAGAATCAAGATGTCTATCCTTCTGGGTTAAAGAAAATATGAAAGAAGAATTTGAAAATAGATTTAATAAAATTTTTGAAAGCGAATTTTGGCTAATGACAAAAGAAGAATTTTTAGAAAAACATCTTCTTGGTTTTGGAAATAAACATAAAAAAATTGATGATTTCATTGGTAATTATATTGCACTATCTATTTCTGATAGTATGATAAGACTAGAAACATTTTTAGCAGAAGGAAAGAAAGTGAAAAAATCTACACATTGTGGCTTGACTAAAGAAGAAATGGAAGTACCTGTAATCGTTATGAAAAAATAAAAGAAATGGAATAAAGTCCATTTCTTTTTATATTATAAAATTCCTTCAGTTGGTATGTAACTTTCATCAGGAGGGTAGACATACTCTTCAGAAGGTTTATTGGTTTCTTGTATATTTGTTATTTTAACAATAGGCATATCTCCGTGATAATCTCCTTTTGTAATTTCACCTGTAATTTCTACCCAAGTATCATCATTGAAGTTTTTAGCTTTGTCATATTCACATAAAAATCCAACAACAACTGCTTGATAATTTGAAGATATAATCATATCTCTTGCAAGTACAAATTGATTATCTTTTAAATCTAAAACTCTATATACATATCCTGTAAAATGTATTTTTACTCCAACATAATTATTAATATTTTCATGTGTGGCTTTCAATATATTTGTATAGTTAGAAGCTTTTATATCGCATACAATATCAGTTTTCTCTTTGGAAGCATTTACAAATCTCCACATAACACTTCCCATTATAAATAACAGTAAGATTAAGATAATAATGAAAATTGTTTTAAAAGTTTTCGTTCCATTAATTTTAATATTATAAACAAACATAATAATTCCTCATTTCTGTTAATATTGATATTACATTTTATGCTTTTTATTAAAAAATATGAAATTAGTTTTAATACTTGCTATAAGAAATAAAAAAATAGCCAAAATATCTTGCTAAAATTACATTTTAGTGATATATTTACAAAGTAAAAAAATATGAAGGGATTGAATATATAAAAATGAGCATTTTAAATAAGATTTTTAAATCATACAGTGAAAAAGAAGTTAAAAGATTAAAACCAATAATTGAAAAAATCAATGGCTTAGAAGATGAAATTTCAAAATTATCAGATTCTGAATTAAGAGGAAAAACTAATTATTTTAAACAACAATTAAAAGATGGAAAAACATTAGATGATATATTACCAGAGGCTTTTGCAGTTGTAAGAGAAGCTTCTAAAAGAGTTTTAGGTATGAGACATTTTGATGTGCAATTAATTGGTGGTATCATATTACACCAAGGTAGAATTGCTGAGATGAAAACAGGTGAAGGAAAAACATTAGTTGCAACATTACCAGTATACTTAAATGCACTAGAAGGGAAAGGTGTACATGTTATAACTGTTAATGATTACTTAGCTAAAAGAGATAGTGAATGGATGGGAAAACTATATAAATTCTTAGGACTATCTGTAGGACTAGTAATTGCAGGAATGGAACCTAAAGAAAAACAAGCTGCATACAATGCTGATGTAACATATGGAACTAACAATGAATTTGGATTTGATTATCTAAGGGATAATATGGTTATATATAAAGATCAACTAGTTCAAAGAGATTTACATTATGCAATAGTTGATGAGATCGATAGTATTTTAATCGATGAAGCTCGTACACCATTAATAATATCTGGTCGTGCAAATCAATCCTCTGATTTATATAAAAAAGCAGATAACTTTGTTAAAAGATTAACACCAAAGGTAATAGTTGAAGAAGATGTAAAAGACTATGTACAAGCAGAAGACAATGAAAAATATGATTATATAGTAGATTTAAAAGCCAAATCTGCATCTCTAACACAAAAAGGTATTAAAAAAGCAGAAGAAACCTTCGGATTAGATAACTTCAACGACTTAGAGAATTCAACATTAGTTCATCACGTAAATCAAGCTTTACGTGCACATGGAGTAATGAAAAAAGATATAGACTATATCGTAAAAGATGGAGAAGTATTAATTGTAGATGAATTTACAGGACGTATTATGTATGGAAGAAGATATAATAATGGTCTTCATCAAGCAATTGAAGCAAAAGAACATGTTAAAATAGCTGATGAATCAAAAACATTAGCAACAATAACATTCCAAAACTTCTTTAGAATGTATAATAAATTATCAGGTATGACTGGTACTGCAATGACAGAAGAAGAAGAATTCCAAGAAATATATAACTTAGATGTTGTTGAAATACCAACAAATAAACCTATGGTTCGTAAAGACGAAAGCGATGTTATTTACAAAAACGAAAAAGCTAAATTTAAAGCCATAGTAGAAAGTATTAAAGAAAGCCATAAAAAAGGACAACCAGTTTTAGTTGGTACTGTATCAATTGAAAAATCTGAAAAACTTTCTAAATTATTAAAATTAGAAGGAATTAAACATGAAGTATTAAATGCAAAATATCATGAAAAAGAAGCTGAGATTATAGCACAAGCTGGAAAATACGGGGCTGTTACAATTGCTACAAACATGGCAGGACGTGGTACTGACATTATGTTAGGCGGAAATAGTGAATATCTTGCTAAGGAAGAATTAAGAAAAAGCAAAATGCCAGCCGAATTAATAGAAGAAGCTGATACATATTATGAAACAGATAATCAAGAGATTTTAGATGCTAGAAAGAAATTTACTGATTTAGTTAAAAAATATGATGGACAAATAAAAGAAGAAAAAGAAAAAGTAATAGCTGCAGGTGGATTAAAAATAATTGGTACAGAAAGACATGAATCAAGAAGAATTGATAACCAATTAAGAGGACGTTCTGGACGTCAAGGAGATATTGGTGAATCTAAATTCTATATTGGATTAGATGACGATTTGATGAAAATATTTGGTGGAGATGCTATCACTAAAGTATATAACACTTTAGGTGCAGACGAAAATATGCCAATACAATCAAAAATAATTTCAAATGCAGTAGAAAATGCTCAAAAGAAAGTAGAAGGAAGAAACTTTAGTATTCGTAAAAATGTATTAAAATATGATGATGTTATGAATGCTCAAAGAGAAATCATATATAAACAAAGACGTGAAGTTTTAGATGGTGCAAATATCCATGATAATATTATATCAATGATTGAATATGTCGCTGATAATATTGTTAATGTATATGTAGAAGGTGAATCGCAAGAATTAAATGCAGAATCTTTATCTACAGAAATCACAAATATATTTGGATTTGATTTTACAGAATTTATAAGTAAAAATTCAAGTAATCCTCAATTAATTTCTGAAGAATTAAAGAAAAAAGCTTTAGAAATATACACTAACAAAGAAACAGAAATAGGTTCTGAAGAGTTAAGAGAACTTGAAAGAATAGTAATGTTAAAAGTTGTTGATGAGAAATGGATGAACCATATAGACAGTATGGATGAATTAAAAAATGGTATTGGTCTTCGTGCTTATGGACAAAAAGATCCAGTTGTTCAATATAGACTTGAAGGATTTGACATGTTTGATGAAATGATTTCAGATATCAAAGTTGATGTTACAAAAATCTTAATGCATATTAGACAACAAGCAGAGACAAAAAGACAAGAAACAGTTAAAATAACAGGCGCAGCTTTAGAAGCTATCCATAGTGTAGACGGGGGTTCTAAGATAGGAACTGATGTTGATAGAACAGTAAGAAATGATGGACCAAAAGTTGGTAGAAATGATCCTTGCCCATGTGGCAGTGGAAAGAAATACAAGAACTGCCACGGAAAGAACGCATAAATAGTACATTTGGAGAAATTTAATGGGGCTTAAAATTTGGTGATAAAATGAAATTATTCATAAAATATTTATAAAGTAAGACCTAGGTATGGTAGCTAAATGCTAAGCGTATGTTAAGTACGCTACCACCTAGGCATTTTTATTATAGTAAAAATTTAAAGATATAAAAAATCATAACCATATTTTAGTATGTGGTTATGATTTTCTTGATGTGCGACAGGCATGTCGTTTAGCTAATCGGTGAAAGTCCGTATTGGAGGTATATATCGCCAACCAATTAGAGAAACACAAGCTATCCATCGTGAGGTGGAAGTGGAGGAAGTGTGTATCAAA
>CAMFER010000015.1 GCA_945949485.1 uncultured Clostridium sp.
ATTTATCTCTTATTTATTCACTTATACCATTGCTGCTCCGCAGCAATTTAGTACATATTATAGTATCGTATATGTACCATCTGCATTTTTTTGAAGTTGGATATCAGATTTTAGAGAAACTAGCGGACGAAAACCGACGTCGTAAGCGCTATAGTGGTAATCGTCCACACTGCCGCCGCAGTACACATACACAACATTGCCAGTGTAAGTGTCATAAGCACACGGACTGGCCACCCACATTGCATTCGCTTTTGCAGTACTACTAATTACATATAAACTATCCTCTTTTTTTAACATTCCTGAATAAGAAGAGGCCCAATTAGCTCCACCATCCTTGCTTATTTCATATCCTACAGCATCTTTTGCTCTTGCTTGATAATTTACCCCATATTTTTGGCTATATGATTTCATTAACATCTCTATTGTTGGTCCACCTATTGCATATTCTGCTTTTTCTCCTGCAAATACTTTCCATACATTCGTATCTGTCATGTATCCTACTGCTTTCATATTATCGTTTGTACTTGTTTTTGCATTTGTTTTTAAATATTCAAAATAGCTTTTGTTTAGATTTTGAATTTTTGTATCAGTTATACTTGCTGAACCTGTATAATCTTTTACTACGTCGTTCATTGATAGTTTATAATCTGAATGTTTAGAAATTTTTTGTGTCGCTGATGGTGGACAATAATCATAATGTATATAATCATCTGCGATTAAATATATATTATTTTCGTCTGCATAAAATATTTTCCAATTATTTACTCCTGCACTATTTGTACATGTATATCCATTTACTGTCGCTCCATATATTTTTGACTTATCTGACATTGATGCTATATCTGATGCATTTACTATTTTTGTTTCATATTTATTTACTTTTATTGGAATTGTTGAAGTTACACTTCCGTTTTCTCCTGTTCCTATTATTGTAAATGTATATGTCCCATTGCCTGTTATTTTTGTTACATATATTCCATTTTTATTTTCAACTGTCCCATTATCACAATTTACTGAATTTATTGTTCCATTTTCTAAACTTGTTTTGAAACTAATATACAAAACTGTATTTTCTGCACTTTGATTATCTGGAACATCCTCACCTGTTCCATCTGAATTTGTTACTATTTTCACGTCTGTTATTTGTGGTTTTGCTCCTGCTGATTCTATTGTTCCATCTTCAGATACTATAAATGATTTTCCATCTATTGTTACTGTCACTGGAAATCCACCTGCTGTTGTTTCTGCTTGTCCTCCATAATTTGTTGTTACTTCTGTTACTAACTTATCGGCATCTAGAGTTCCACGTTTTGATTGTGACATTGTCGCAATTACTGCTGATTCAACTTTTTCTTTTGCATTTGCTTGTTCTGTTTCATCTTTTGCGTTATTGGCTTGTGTTAATATTCCATTTTGTCCTGTTAACATCGCAATTGAAACTCCTGCTAATATTAATAATACAATTATTGTTACTATAAGTGCAATTAATGTTATTCCCTTATCTTTTTTCATTTGTTACCTCCTAAATCTCAATATTCCAAAATAATTTTAGTTAAAATATGACTACTTGTCAATAGCCTTTTTAAAGCTATTATAAAATTATTTAAATATCAATTTTATAGGAAGCTTTAATGCTACGCTTAAAAGATTTAAGAAAAAATAAAAATCCAAAACAGGAATATATTGCTAAACTTTTAAATATTTCTCAAACCAATTATAGTATGTATGAATTAGGAAAAATAAATATTCCTATATCTTCTTTAATTATTTTATCCAATTTTTACAATACCAGTGTTGACTATTTATTAGGATTAACAAATGAAATCAAACCATATCCAAGACAAAATAAAATACCTTATTGATTTTTTCTTTCTCAAAGGTATTTTATTTTTTATTTATCTTCATCAATTTTTATTGTATCTAAAAATTCTTTAATTTCTTTAATAAGTTGTACCTCAGTTTGATTTCTAAGAAGTAAAGTTATGTATGGCTCAATGCCAGTTGAAAATTTAATCTTAGTTCCATATTTTTTTAGAAGTATGGTTATAATATTTGGATTATATTTGTTTTTATCAAAATAAAATACAACATTTTGAGAGTTTGTAGTTTTGTTTTTCTTTTCAGTTACTTTTACAACTCCAGCGTTTTTGCATAACTGTTTAATTCTTATAATTTCTAATAAATTTTCTACTTCTTTTGGCATATTACCAAATCTATCAATAATTTCATCAATAACATTTTGTATATCCTCTTCATTTTTGCATAATGCAATATCTTGATATATTTCAATTTTTTGGTTTGCATCTTCTATATATTCATCTGGAATATAACTTGTAACATCTAGGTCAATTTGTATATCTTGCTCTGGTTTTATTTCTATTCCTTTCATCTCTTTAACAACTTCATCTAATAGGTTACAATATGTGTCATATCCTACTTGTTCCAAATGACCTGATTGTATTTCTCCGAAGTAAGCTTCCTGCTCCACGAATTTCCAAATCTCTCATTGCTATTTTAAATCCTGAACCAAATTCAGTAAATTCCTTTATTGCTTTTAATCTTTTATTTGCAATTTCTGAAAGTAGTTTGTCTTTTTTGTATGTTATATATGCATATGCTTGTCTCTCTGCTCTTCCAACTCTTCCTCGTATTTGATAAAGCTGAGCTAATCCCATCCTATCTGCATTTTCTACAATTATTGTATTTGCATTTGGAATATCTATTCCTGTTTCTAATATTGTTGTACATACCAATACATTCGCTTTTTTATCAATAAACTCTTGCATTATTTCTTCTATTCTATTTCCTGTCATCTTTCCATGAGCATATGTCACTACCGCTTCTGGAACCAAATCTGAAATCTGATTTGCTTTTCTTTCTATTTGTTCTACATTATTAAATAAATAAAATACCTGCCCATCTCTTTCCAATTCTTTTGTAATAGCTTCTTTTACCACTTCTTCATCATATTCTAACACATAAGTTTGTACTGGTTTTCTATTATGAGGTGGTTCATAAATTACTGACATATCTCTTATTCCTACTATTGACATATGAAGAGTTCTAGGTATTGGTGTAGCAGTCATAGTAAGTACATCTACAGTAGTTTTTAGTTGTTTTATTTTTTCTTTATCTTTTACTCCAAAACGATGTTCTTCATCTATTATTAATAATCCTAAATCTTTAAATTCTACATCTTTACTAAGTAATCTATGAGTTCCAATTACTACATCTACTTCACCAAGTTTTAATTTTCTTATTACTTCAGCTTGATATTTTTTAGTTTTAAATCTATTTAATATTTCTACTCTTATTGGATAATCTTTAAATCTTTCTTTAAATTCTTTATATTGTTGTTCTGCTAGTACTGTAGTTGGTGCTAGATATGCAACTTGTTTTTGATCCATTGTTGCTTTAAAAGCTGCCCTTAATGCTACTTCTGTTTTACCATATCCTACATCACCGCAAAGAAGTCTATCCATAGGTTTAATATTTTCCATGTCTTTTTTTACTTCTTCTATACAACGAAGTTGGTCATCAGTTTCTTGATAAGGAAATTTAGCTTCAAATTCATTTTGCCATGGAGTATCTTTACTAAATGCATATCCTTGCATCTTTTCTCTTTTAGCATAAAGCTCTATAAGTTCTTTTGCTACTTCTCTTAAATTTTTCTTTACTTTTGCTTTAGTATTTTCCCATTCTTTGCTTCCTAACCTATTTATTTTTGGATTTATTTTATCTCCGCCAATAAATTTTCTTATTGAATCTAAATCACTAGTTGGTATATATAGTATGTCATCATTTTTATATTTTATTTTTATATAATCTTTTATTGTTCCATCTGCTTTTATTGTATTAACACCAATATATATGCCTATACCATATCTTCTGTGTACAACATAATCTCCTATTTTTAAATCCGCAAAAACAACTTTTTCTGCTTCTTTAAATTCTTCATGTACTACTCTTTTTCTTCTTTTTTCCCCATCTATCAAATCATCAGCTTCAATTACTAACTGATTTATATCAAATAGTTCGAATCCTTCTGATATTTTTCCTATTCCGATACTTACTGCATTTCCATTTGATTTAGTTATTATCTTTTGCTCTAAATCCTGTATTCTAGAAATTATTTCTTTTTCTTCTAGAATTTTTTGCATCTTTTTTGCTTTTTCTTTATTACTTACTAGAATATATACATTTTTATTTTCATTTACACCTTGTAAAATTTCTTCAAAGAAATTTTCTATTTCACTTTTGTAATAGTTTATTTCTCTATAATTAAATTTAAATTTATTAGCTATTTGTTTATTTAATAAGTCTTGTTTCTCTATATAAATTTGTTGTCTATTATTTAAACTTTCTTCTATTTTTTCATAAGAAAGCATATTTTGTATTGCTTCTGGTATGATTCTTTTTCTTTCTACTAAAGATTTTTCTAAATTTTCATTGTCATTTAGGATATTTTCTGTTCTTTTTCTTATTTTCTTTTCTTCATCTAAAACAATTAAATATTTATCATTTAAATAATCTATTAATATGTTTTGTTTTTCATAAAAACAATCAAAATATTTGTCTATTTTACTTATATAATTTCCTGCTTTTATTTGTTCAATATCTTCTTGTATTATTTCTTTATCTTTTAAAACTTCTTCCTTTTTTTCTATTTTTTCAATTATATTCTCTATCTTATCTGTTAAGATATATTCATGTGCTGGATATATCTTAACTTTTTTTAATGTATTTATTGACCTTTGACTTGAAATACTAAAGTTTCTTATTGAGTCAATTTCATCTCCCCAAAATTCTATACGCACACCTATTTTCTCATCAATAGATATGTCTAATATGTCTCCTCTTACACTAAATTGTCCTCTTCCTTCAATTAAGTCATATCTTGAATATCCAAGCTTTACTAATCTATTTTTTATATCTTCTAAATTATATGTTTTACCTATTTCAAAATTCATTTCATCCTTATATAACTCTTCTAAACTTGGTATCTTTTGCATCAAAGCTTCTATAGTTGTTACGATTATATTTGTTTTTTTAGATTTTATTTCATTTAATGCTTCTATTCTTTTATATGGTAAGTCTTTACTTTCTGCCACATAATCATATGTTACTATTTCTTTTTTAGGAAATATGACTACAGAATCTGTAAAAACTTTTAAATTTTCATATATTTTTTTAGCTTGAATTTCATTATATGTAATTATACATATTGGTCTTTTTGTATATTCTTTTATTGCTGATTGAATTTGAATCATTCCCACGTCAGTTAAGCCCGATATTAATATCGGACTTGTTTTTTCTTCTATTTCGTGTAACAAATCTTTAAATTTATCACATTTACCTAAATCACCTATTATGGTATTCATTATGTTTCTCCTCTTTATTTGATTTATATATTATACTACATTTTACGAAAAAAATAAATAGATTTTTATTTTTATCTTTTTATTTGATTTTTATGTTTACTTGTGGTATACTAAAAAAGGACTAGATAAGGAGGACTAATATGTCAAGTTCAAAAGAACGGATAATTGAAAAGGGGATTTTATTAGTTTTTCCGGACCTTTCTACAGATTCAGAATTGTATAAAGATATTCGGGAATATATCAAAAATCGATTAGAAGGACTTAGTAAAGTAGCACTCCTTTATGCTAATAGTGATTCCTTTAGAGCTTTTTTAGAAAAACATGACATCAATCCTGATGAAGCATTAGGAAGAAAAGAATTAATTGTTACTAAAAACAAAGTTTCATTCACTGAAAATTATTGTTTTCCCCCTCAAGAAGTTAAATTATCCGAAAACTATCAATTTAAAAAATAGAGATGGCAAATACCATCTCTATTTTTTATATTATTATTTACTTTGTTTTTTACTTTTAGATTTTGTCTTTGTTTCTTTTATTTCAGAATCTTTATTTAATTCTTTAATCATTAAAACACAATATATTATAAATAAAGCTCCTACTATAATACTTACTATGCTAAAATTCAATATATATACAGCTCCTGCAATCATTCCAATAATTAATCCTAATTTTTTCTTATCTAATGACAAAATCATATATGCTACAACTAATCCAACTGTAAGCATTGCAATTCCTGATACTACAAATCTTTGAAGTTGCGTATACCATTCAGGATTTAGACCTGTAACATTAATTAATGCTAATGCTTGCAATATAAGTAATATCATCCCCCATAATACAACTATTGCTTTAAATCTTTTCTCTTTCATATGTATCTTCCTTTCTTTAGTATGATTATTTTATATATATAAAATACCATATTTTGCATTTTCAGTCAATAATTTCAACCTACATTTTTATTACTAATTTTTCAAATTTAGAATTTATGTATTTTTTTAATTTTACCATAAATTCCTCTGATTTTATCTCTTTTTTAGCAACCATATCTAATCCTTTTTCCCAACTAGCTGTAAGCTTTGGATTAAGCATATCTGGCATAGATAAATTAACTATATCAAATATATTTTCACCTTTTAAAGTTGGTGTTACAATTTGAGTTTTCGGATTGATATCTATGTATTTTATCTTTTCTAATTTTTCTATTATTCCGCCTCTTGTTGCACTAGTTCCTATTCCAGCTCCTTTTATCTGTTCTCTTAGTTCCTCTTCTTCTATTAATTTTCCTGCATTCTCCATAGCTAAGATTAAAGAACCTGAATTATATCTACTAGGTGGTGATGTCTCTGCCTCTTTTGTTTCAAAATTCTCCGCTTCAATAATTTGTCCTTTTTTTAAGTTTAATAACACATCTATATTGTTGATATTATCTTCTTTTTCCACATTTTGCTCATCTTCTGTGGAATTCTTCTTTGCTTTTTTCTTTTCCTGTGATTTTAATATTTCTAGAAAACCTTGTTTTTCACATACCTTTACACTAGTATTAAATTTTTCGACTTTATTTTTTTCTTCATCAGACTTTATCTCGATTGTCACTTGTAACTTTCTATATTCTGCTGGAGGATAAAAAATTGCTAAAAATCTTTTTACAATTACCTTATATATTTGCTTATGCAATTCTGGTAATTGATTATAGTTTTCAAAGCCTTGGCCTGTTGGTATTATTGCATAGTGATCTGTTATTTTACTATCATTTACATATTTTGTTTTTACTAAATTAGTAGAATATTTTTCTTGAGCCATTTTATTTATATATATTTGTACTTCTTCATCTTTATATCCTTTTGCTAATCCATTTAAGTTTTTGGTTATCTCTTTTGCAACAGCTGTGGATAAAACCCTTGCATCTGTTCTTGGATATGTAACTAATTTTTTCTCATATAAATTTTGTATAACATCCAATGTTTCATCTGGTTTTATTTTGAATCTTTTTGTACATTCATTTTGTATCTCAGCTAAATTAAATAAAAGTGGTGCATTTTCTTTTTGTTTTGATTTTTTTAATTCCGAAATCTTAGCCTCTTTTCCAATTAATGATGTTATAAATTGTTTTGCATAATCTTCTTTCTTAAATCCTGTTTCATTGTATAATTTAGGTGATTCAAAATATTTAGAATTTTCATCCACTTTCCATTCTGCATTAAATATTGCATCTTCTTTTCCAAATTTCCCTACTATTTTATAATATTTAGTTTTCTTGAAATTTCTTATTTCTCTTTCTTTTGTTACTATCATTCCTAATACACAAGTCATTACTCTACCAACTGAAATTGATGCTTTGTCTTCATTTATACTTTTTGCTAGTCTTCTTCCATATATTATAGTTAATAATCTAGAAAAATTAATTCCGATTAAATAATCTTCTTTTGCTCTTAGATATGCACTATCTGATAAACTATCATATTCATTCATATCTTTTGCTTCTCTAATTCCTCTTAATATTTCTTCTTCTGTTTGAGAATCTATCCATACTCTTTTCATTTTTGCTTTTGGATTTGGTTTTGCCATCATATACACAAGTCTTTGTATATATTCTCCTTCTCTTCCTGAGTCTCCTGCATTATATATCTCTTCAACATCTTCTCTTTGCAATAGACTTTTTACAATATCAAATTGATTTTTTACTTGTGGTATGACTTCGTATTTCCATTCTTCTGGCATAAAAGGTAATGTATCTAGTCTCCAAAACTTTAATTTTTCATCGTATTTTTCTGGATAGCTCATTGTAACTAAATGTCCTACACACCACGTTATAATCCAATTATCCGATTCTAAATAGCCATTCTTTCTATTTGTCGTTATTTTTAATGCTTTTGCAAATTCCATTGCAACTGATGGCTTTTCTGTTACTAATAACTTTTTGCTCAATTCTATCATCCTTCATCTATTTTTTCTCTAATATATTCTTTTGCTAATTTGTATATTTTTTCATATCTTTCTTTTGTTTTTTCATCTTCAAAATCTTTAAATCTATTATAGAATTTATCTAAATATTGATTTTTTTCAATATATTTTAGTCCATATGTAAAATTAAAATCAAATATATATGCAAAGTGTCCTACAGAAGAATCTGCTGCACTTTTCCTTTGGCCATAATCAATTTCTCTATCTTCTATATATTCTCTGTATATCTCATCTGATATTTTTTCTTTTTGCATATTATCTGTTTCATAAATAGTTTTTATTTCATCAAATGTTAGAATATATAGTATATCTGTTTTATCTGCATCTCTAATTATTTTTGCATGTACTAATTTTCTTGCATCTAATCCTTCTTCTATATAATTTCTGTTGTGATTTAATATCGCTGTCTTTATTATTTCATCATATTTATCAGTTTCTATAAAATCTCTTATTTTTCCTTCTTCAAATAAAACTTTTACACCACATTCAGCATGATTTACACTTTTTCTATCATTGAAAGTATGATATTTTTCTATTTGTTCAAATCTTCCTATATCATGTAATAGTCCTATCAATTCTGCAAGTCCTATATCTTCTTCTGAGAGTTCTAAATCTTTAGCAATCTCTCTTGCTATTTTTGATGTTCGTTCCATATGAGCTATTTTTAACTTTATCTTCTTATCTTCTAAATCATAATTTTTTGCATATTCTTTAAATGCTATTTTTGCTTTCAATATATCTATCATTTGTTACACCTCAACTCGCATTTTATCATTTCTATTATTTGTTTTCAAGTAAGAATTTAGTTTTTACATCTTTATTATTATTTCTAAATTCTAAATTTCTCTTGAATCCGTAAGGCTTTTGGTGTATAATGTGTAAAGTTATATTAACTTTTTGAAAGGAGTATTATCTATGGAATATAATTTTAATAAGATAGAAAAAAAATGGCAAGAATATTGGGATAATAACAAAACATTTTTTACAGACGTTTGGGACTTTTCAAAACCAAAATTCTATGCTTTGGATATGTTCCCTTATCCATCAGGACAAGGTCTACATGTTGGTCACCCAGAAGGTTATACTGCAACAGATATAATATCTAGAATGAAAAGAATGCAAGGATATAATGTTCTACATCCTATGGGATGGGATGCTTTCGGTCTTCCAGCAGAACAATATGCTATAAAAACTGGTAATCATCCAGCTGGATTTACAAAAAAGAATATCGAAACTTTTAAAAAACAATTAAAAATGCTTGGTCTTTCTTTTGATTGGGATAAAGAAATCTCAACATGTGATCCAAACTACTATAAATGGACTCAATGGATATTTAAACAATTATATAAAGATGGTTTAGCCAAACTTGTTGAAATGCCTGTTAACTGGTGTGAAGGCTTAGGATGCGTATTGTCTAATGATGAAGTTATAAATGGTAGAAGTGAAAGAGGAGATTTCCCTGTTGTTCGTAAAAATATGAAACAATGGGTTCTAGATATTCCAAAATATGCAGACATCTTATTAGACGGTTTAGAAGATGTTGATTGGCCAGAGTCAACAAAAGAAATTCAAAGAAATTGGATTGGAAAATCAGAAGGTGCAGAAGTAACTTTTAAAGTTGATGGGTTCGAGAATTTAAGTTTCACTGTATTTACAACTAGACCTGATACATTATTTGGAGCAACATATTGCGTTCTTGCTCCAGAATTAAATTTAGTAAATATAATTACTACTGATTCTCAAAAAAATGCTATTGAAGAATATAAAAAACAATCTGCTTCAAAATCTGATTTAGAAAGAACTGAATTAAATAAAGAAAAAACTGGAGTATTTACTGGAAGTTACGCTATAAATCCTGTAAATAACAAAAAAATTCCTATTTGGATTTCAGATTATGTACTTTCTACATATGGTACAGGAGCAATTATGGCTGTTCCAGCTCATGACCAAAGAGATTATGAGTTTGCTACTAAATTTGGAATTGAAATAATACCTGTATTAGAAGGTGGAGATATACAAAAAGAAGCTTTTGTAGGTGATGGTGTACATATTAATTCTGAATTTTTGAATGGATTAAATAAGAAAGATTCTATTGATAAAATTATTAATTGGCTTGAAGAAAAAAATATTGGTAAAAAGAAAGTTAATTATAAGCTTCGTGAGTGGATATTTGCAAGACAACGTTACTGGGGTGAACCAATTCCAATAGTATATTTAGATGATGAAATGAGAGCTTTAGCAGATTCTGATTTACCTTTAGTTTTACCAGAATTAGAAGATTATGCTCCATCTAAATCAGGTGCATCACCTTTAGATAAAGCTACTAATTGGGTTAATACTTCTTTTGAAGGCAAAGCTGCAAAAAGAGAAACTAGTACAATGCCAGGAAGTGCTGGTTCTAGTTGGTATTTTTTAAGATATATTGATCCAAGAAATAATGATGAATTTGCTAACAAAAAGTTACTTGAATATTGGATGCCTGTTGATTTATATGTTGGTGGTCCAGAACACGCAGTAGGTCATCTTCTATATTCTAGATTTTGGAATAATTACTTATATAACAAAGGGTTAGTTCCTGTAAAAGAACCATTTTACAAACTACGCCATCAAGGTATGATCCTTGGAACTAATGGTGAAAAAATGAGTAAATCTAAAGGAAATGTTATAAATCCTGATGACATGGTAAAACAATTTGGTGCAGATAGTTTGAGAATATATGAAATGTTTATGGGACCTTTAGAAAGCAGTAAACCTTGGGATCCAAACGGAATTGATGGTTCTAAAAAATTCTTAGATAGAGTTTGGAGATTATATACAGAATCAAATAAAATACATGATTGTAAAAATAAAAACCTTGAACAAGTATATCATTTTACTGTAAAAAAAGTTACAAATGATTATGAAACTATGAACTTTAATACAGCTATTTCTCAAATGATGATTTTCATAAACACTGTTTACAAAGAAGATTCTTTCCCATTAGAGTATGCAGAAGGATTCTTAAAATTATTAAATCCAGTAGCACCTCATATTACTGAAGAATTATGGCAATTTTTGGGACATGAAAATACTATTTCTTATGAGAAATGGCCTGAATATATTGAAGAAAAAACAAAAAATAACGAAATAACATTACCAATTCAATTTAATGGTAAATTAAAAGCTACTATTACTATTTCACCTGACGAAGATGAAGAAAGTATAAAAACTAAAGTGCATGAAGCCATTGATTCAAAGCTAGATGGAAAAACTATTGTAAAAGAAATTTATGTAAAAAATAGAATTTATAACATAGTAGTAAAATAATATTTAAAGCCTATTAAAATTTATTTAGTTTTGATAGGCTTTTATTTATTTAAGTACTGTTTTTTTATCTTAAAAATCTCATTTTCGCATTTTTCCATTCTTATTTCATTTCTTAAAAACCTAACATTATTTTCTTTGATTTTATCATCATTTAGTTTGTATGCATCAAATAGTATCTGTAATTTTTCTCCATGTTCTACTTCTATTCTTGTAACTGCTCCACTTATATGTTCTATTTCATTTTGCATTTCTGGTATCATCTTTATTGTCTCTTGCAAATCTTTTATTTTTTCTTCTATTCTTTGTTGTCCTTTGTATATTTTAATTAAAATTTCTTCATTTTTCATTTTATTCCTCCTTTCTTATTTTTGATTTTATAAAATCATATTTGTATTATATGTTTAATTTATTGCAAAGTCAATATTAACTTTCTGATAAATTTCGACTTTTTTCTTATTGTTCTATTTCTATAGTTACAATATCTCTCTTTTTCTTGTAATTAAAATGTAATTAAGTTTTAATATATTTGAAACACTTTTTTTATATTTTTATTGTATAATATAGAAGTATAATATACTAAGGAGAATTTTAAGTATGAGCATAGAATCAGATTTAAGAAAAGATGGAATTGAAGTTATTGAAAAATTAGATACTCTAAAAATTAATTCTTTAGCCAAAAATATATCTTCTAAAATATGTTCTGAATTTTCTGAATTTAATTTGGATGAAAATAATTTATTCATAAAATTGTCTAGATTAAATATGTTTAAGGCAAAGATGCCAGAAGGAATGGCAGAAGCTAACTATTTTTATAAAAATTCTGCAATTTATTTTAATGAACATATTCAAGATGAAGATTTAGAAGAATTTGCAATACATGAATGTATTCACTATATTCAAGAAATCAAAGATAAAAGAAATTATTTAGTACGAATGGGACTTTGTGACTATACTGAATTTAAAATTTATGGTCTAGGATTAAATGAAGCTGCTGTACAACTTATGGCTTCAAAAATAAATGGAATCCCTAAAGAATATGTAAAATATTTTGGCATCAGTTTTGAAACAAATAGTCCTTCATACTATCCTCTAGAATGTTGTCTTGTAAATCAAATGGCATATTTAATAGGTGAAAATGTTTTATTTGAGAGTACAATAAATAGTAATGATAATTTTAAAGAGGAATTTTCTGAAATAACTTCTCCTAAAACTTTTATGGCAATTCAAAACGCGATAGATGATATTTTGAATTGTGAAGAAAATATTATAAAGTTAAATAATAAAATTGCGCAAACAAATGATAGAAATAAAAAAATAGATGGTATGTTACAAAAAATAGATGAATTAAAATCTGAAATAACTTTAACATTTATGAGAACTCAAAATCTTATCATATCTAGCTACTTTAATAGTACTTTTGATAAAATAACTAATTTAGAAGAAGTTGAAAATTATAGAAAAAAATTATATAACTTTAAAGATTATCTTGGATCAACAGAAGGATATACTTTCTTTAATGAATATTATGTTTCAAAAATGGAAGCTCTAGAAGAAAAATATAACGCTTTAGAAAATGGCGAAGAAATAACTTCCTTAAGAGTAATTTCTAAAAAAGAAAATAAAATACTTGCTTTCTTTAGAGCTATAAAGAAATTATTTATAAAAGATTCAAAAGAAAAGGAAATTAGTAAATAAACTAATTTCCTTTTAATTTATCTATAATTTTATATGCTGCTTCCCTTCCTGATTTTGCAGCCCAAGCTACAGTTCCTTTCATTCCAGCAAGATCTCCTCCTGCATATATCTTTTCTCTAGATGTTTCATAATTTTCATTAACTTCTATATTTCCCCATTTATTTAGTTTTAGCCCTAAATCATTTACAAAATTTTCTGGTTTAGATCCTAATGCCATTATTATATAATCTGTTTTTATAATGTAATTACTTCCTTCTATATTTACTGGTGATAGTCTAGTTTCTCCTTCTTTTTTTATTAGTTCTGTCTTTATAAGCTCAGCTTCTTCTACTATTTTATCTCCTTTAATTTTTACAATATTGTTTTGGAATAAGAAATTAACTCCTTCATTTATTGCATCTTCTATTTCTTTTTGTTCTGCTGGCATTTGTTCTCTTGCTCTTCTATAAATAACATTTACTTCTTTTGCCCCAAGTCTTTTTACAGTTCTTGCACAATCCATTGCTACATTTCCACCGCCAACTATGGAAACGATCTTTCCTTTATATTCTGGATGTAAATTATGTTCTAATAATTCATTTCCACCATATACACCATCTAATTCTTCTCCATCTACTCCCATTTTTGATGATATATTTGCACCAAAACTTAAGAAAATAGCATCATAATCATTTTCAAGTTCTTCTAATTTTAAATTTTTTCCTATCTCTTTGTTATATTCAACTTTTATCCCTAATGCTAATATTTTATCAACAGTTTTCTTGACTATATCTTTAGATAATCTAAAATCTGGTATTCCATGAACTAATAATCCACCTAAATAATCGTATTTTTCATATATAGTTACTTTAACTCCTTTTTTAGCTAAGAAGGCAGCACAAGTAAGTCCGCAAGGTCCTCCACCTATTATTGCAACTTTTTTATTAATATTTTCATTTTCATCTTTATAGCATTTTACTAAACTTTCCTCATCATCTGCCACTTTATCAAAAACAAATGCTTCTAATTCTCCTATTGACACTGGCTCTCCTTTTATTCCTCTTACACATGAACCTTGACATTGTTTTTGATGTGGGCAAATTCTTCCGGCAGACTCCTTGTAATACTGTGGTTTCTGATAATATTTTATATGCTTCTTCATATTTTTCTTCTTTAACTGCTTTTATAAATTCTGGTATATTATTGCCTAAAGGGCATCCTTTTAGTGAACAAGGTTTTATTTTACAGTTCAAACAATAATTTGCTTTTACTTTTATTTCTTCATTATTCATTTTGTTCCCTCTCTTACTTTAAACATTAAAATCATTTTATTATATCTTTTATTACCAGTCAATCAAACTGACTTACTTGTTTAATTCTTCTACTACTAATTTTAAGTCTTTTATAAAATCGATTTTTTTGTTTTCATCTCTTAGTAATGCTGCTGGATGCCATGTAGGCATATATTTTATTCCTTTCTTTTCAAACCACTTACCTCTACTTGCAGTTATTCCATATTCTTTTCCCAATATATTTTTCAAAGCTACACTTCCGAAGTAATACTATTATTCCTGGTTTAACTAAAATCACTTGATTTCTTAGATAATTTAAACAAGCTTCACATTCATCTTCTTCTGGATTTCTGTTTTGTGGTGGTCTACATTTTACAATATTTGCAATATATGTTTCTTCTCTATTTATTCCTACCGCTTGAAATGCCATATTCATTAATTTTCCCGCTTTTCCAACAAAAGGTATTCCTGTACTATCTTCATCTGCTCCAGGACCTTCACCTATGAACATTAATCTTGCATTTTTATTTCCTTCACCAAATACTATGTTTTTTCTTGTATTCCATAATTTACACCTATTACATCCCTTAATTGATTCTTCTAATTCTTCCCAAGTTTCAAACATATTCTCTCTTCTTTCTTTTTCTGCTTTTTATTTTTTACTTTTATATTAATATATAATTTTATTTTAAATTAGTCAAATAATAAGAAAAAGAACTCCAAAAAACTTGGAATTCTTTTTTGACTTTAATATGAATTGTAATTACTTCTTATCTTGTAATCTTGGTATATCTTCTAAAGTTATTTTTCCAGTATACAGACTATTTAATTGTTCTTTATCTAATGAACCTGCAATTTGAAGAGCATTTGCAATTAATTCTAATTTTTCAAATTTCTTCTTCAGAGTTTTTTCAGCTAAATTATATCCTTCTTGCAGAATTATATTTACTTGTTTTGTCAATTCTTCTTTTTGTTTATTAGACAAGTATTCAATATTTATTCTTCCGCCTTCAGAATAACTACTATATTCTCCTAAAAGGTCTGATTTTGTAGACAACATTCCAAATTCTAAAATCATCTTTCTTGCTATTTTCGAAGCTTCTTCCAAATCATTAGCTTTTCCAGAATTTTCATTATAACCTTTTAGAACCATTGCTTTTTCACCAGCAAGCAGTTCTGCAATTTCATTTATCATATCCTGCCTAGTATTAATATAATTTCTATCTCTTAAGTCTAAAATATTTACTCCTAGATAATCATCTGCAGGAATTATGCTTACTAGCTCTGTATTTCCATTTCTTCGTCTTAGTACCCTATGAACAATATAATGACCTGCTTCATGATAAGCTACTTGTTTTATAATATTTTTAGGTATTTTTCTAAAAAGATTGATATTTTCATCGTGTACTTCTAAAATATCATTGATTTCCAGTTCTTCTTTTTTCTTGTTTTTTGCAATTACCATTGCATTATCTAAAATATCTACCGTTCTTGCTGGATTAGAAATATTATAATTATATTTTGATGCTTCCATTACTGCAAAATCAAAGCTTTTATCTGGTACTTTAACTTTGTGAAATTCTTCGAGTTGATTTACTTTACCAATAAGCATTTTTTTAAGATTTTTTATTCCTGGTTGCTTTACATCTATTACTTGGAAACGCCTTCTTAATGCACTATCAAATTTGAAATATCTCTTATATTCTTCATCTGTTGTTGCTCCGATTATCCTTACTTTTCCATCTGTCAAAATAGGTTTTAATCCATTTGCTAAATCATATGAGGAATTAGCTGATCTTCCAGCTCCAATTATATTATGAATTTCATCAATAAAAAGAATTACATTATCATGTGATTGTAAAAAATCTTTTAGTTTTTTTACTTTTTCTTCAAATTGTCCTACATATTTCGTGTTTTCTAATAACCCTTCGAAATCCAAAGAATATACTTCTTTTCCAATAAATTCTTCTGGGCATTGTTTCTTTACAATTCTTTCTACTAATCCTTCTACAATTGCGGTTTTTCCAACACCTGCAGGACCTTTTAAAATAATACCTCTTACTGTCATTTTTTGAAACAGATTGAAAACTTTTTTTATTTCTTTATCTCTTCCACAAATAACATTTCTTCCCTTTTTATTGACTTTACCATTTAATAGTTCAAACATAGAATTATTTTTTTCTGGTGCCTTAAATAATTCATAATTGTTCCATACTCCTGCATTTAGTCTTTTGCTAAGATCAATTTCTTTTATTTCATCATTTAGATATCTTGAAATAGAAAAATATTTTTTTAATTCTATTATATCTACTTCATATGCAGATTTTAAGAAATTCCAATAACTACTTCTAAACTGAACTAATGCAACTGTTAAAGACATTTCATCTATCTCTTCTAATCCCTTTTCCAAAGCAATTTCATAAGCTTTATTCAAGACACTCTGAATTTCATATGAATAAATTTCTTTTTTTTCATTTGCCAAATATGCATTTTTTACAAATTCACTTTCTATTGTTTTTGCATAAATAATATCCTCTTCCAAATAGTTATCTTCAAATTCACTATAATTAGATACAAAATATTTTCTTAATTCTGTCCCTTCTGTGTTAATCATTCTAATTATTAATATGTCTGTAGTTAATATCCGGACATCTCTATATTCTAGAGAATCCAAAGTTCCATCTTCTAGAAATCTTTTTACCCGATTACTAATTTTATATTTTTCATTCATACATAAGTCCTCCTTCTGCATATTTAGATGCATGACTATTATACATCCTGTTTCTTTTTTATGTCAATCTTATCTTAAAAAAAGCTACATCTTTATGATGTAGCTTCCTATAATACACATTTTTCAATCAATTCTATTTTTATTTCTTTGCTAGTATCTATTTTTACTTTAGTTCCTATAGGTATCACTGCTTTAGTATCTATATGCCCAAAATTGTTTGACTTTATTATTGGAAAATCATACTCATTATCTAAGACATCTAATACTATTTTTTCTAATGAAATATTACTTTCATGCTCATAATTTCCTATCCATAATCCTTTAATTTTATCAAATACTCCATTTTGTTTCATATAGTATAAATAATTACTAGCCAATGCTGGTCCTGTTTCAAATCCTAATTCTTCTAAAAACAGTATTTTATCTTCAAAATCTATTTTATATTTTCCTTCTACTAAACCTCTTGTTAAACTTAAATTGCCTCCTATTAATTCTCCTTCTCCTGTTCCTTCATGTATCGTCACATATTTATCTTCTTTTTCTCCTAATTCAAGTTTATTATCTACAAATCTATTTAGTATTTGTTTTAGACTATAATCTGTTTCATCTGTTGCTATAGTCTTAAAATTAGTTCCACTAAATGTAACTAGTCCTGTTTTAGCACTTATTATATTTGTTATTGAAGTAATATCACTAAATCCACATATTATTTTAGGATTCTTTTTTATCATCTCATAATCTAAATAATCAAATACGCTATTAGAATTTTCTCCACCTTTTGCGCACCAAATCATTTTTACTTCTTTATCTTCAAACATAGAGTTTATATCTTCTGCTTTTTCTTTTGCACTTGCACTATATCCATTAGTATTTGAAAATAAATTTTTAGAATATTTAACTTTAAATCCTTTTTCTTCAATTATTTTTCTTGCTCTTTCCATTTCTTCTATATTTTCATCTATTATTGGATTTGATGGTGCCACAACACCTATTGTATCCCCTACTTTTAATGCTTTTGGTAATATTTTCATATTCTTCTCCTTTATTTTAAATATATTAATGCTGTATTTAATCCATATCCTTCTTTTTTAGCTCTATATGAATGTATTAAATCTTTATTACATACACTACATATTTTGCTATCTATAATATTTTCTTTTTTTAGTCCTACTTTTTCTAGAATTATTTGATTAATCAAAACAGTATCTATATTCCATTTTTTATCTTTTATTTTTTCTTCAATTATATTTTCTAAATTTTCTTTACCTAAATCTTGAAATTCTTCTTCAAACATATCTTTAACATCTTTATCTACTTCAAAATGACATTTTCTAATACTTGGACATATACAACAAATTATATCTTCAGGATTAGATCCATATTCTTTTCTCATTTTTTCTACTGTCTTTACTGAAATTCTTTGAAGTGTTCCTCTCCAACCAGAATGAGTATTTGCAATTATTTTTTTTATTGGATCATAGAATAACAATAAAATACAATCTGCATTTGTAGTTGAAAGCCCAATATTTCTTTTATTTGTTATTAATCCATCTGTTTTAGTATATTCTTCTAAATTAAAGTCAGGCTCATCTTTTTTTATTTTACTTTTTACTATCTTAACCTCATCAGTATGAGCTTGATTTGATTTAACAATATTTATATAGTCTAGTCCTATTTGTTTACTTAAATGTTTATAATCTTCTATTGTTTTATCATATATATCTTTATCTAACTTTTCTTTATTTGCTTTAGCTGTTCTAAAATTTCTATCAATTCCTAAACTATATGCGTGTGAAATATCATCTTCGTATTCTAGTAATTTCTTAAATTGCAAATATTCAATTCCATTTTTCTTTACATGAATAACATTTTCATTAGATAAATCCATATTCTTCTCCTTCCACATTATGCTTTTTCTATATCATTTTTCATTTTTTCTATAATCTCATCTTTTGATTTATCATCAACAAAATTATATGTATTATTTTCTTGTTGTGGATTAAAACCACATATACTTCTATAGCTACAGTATTTACACGGTGTTCTACCTTTTTTATTATATGGATTTATATCTATCTTTCCACTTAATATTTCTTTTCCTATTTGTTTAATTATTACATCAATATATTTTTGTAGAATTTTAAATTTTTCACTTTCAATACCATTTGTATATCTTTTATTTATTTCTCCTGAAGTTGTTAATCCCGCTGGTACCATTTTTGAACTTCCTGATTTTAGATTTTTATCATTCATTTGTATTATTTTGACATCAGCAACAATTAACCCTTTCATCTTGAAACTTTTTCTTATTTCATCTTCAATTTCTTCTTCTGATATTCTTTTATCAGTTTTAATCATTTGGTCTAATAAAGAGAAATAGAAAACACCTGCTGGCATAATATCTTCTTTTTCACATATTGCATCTGTATATGTTAGAAGTTGTATTTGAAGTCCCATATATACTTCATTTAAATCTATATTTTTTGCTGATGATTTATAGTCTATTATTCTTAAGAATTTTCCATCTTCATTTTCTGCAATATCTATTCTGTCTATTTTTCCTGTTATCTCTATATTTTTTCCATCTTCTAAATTTAAAATTATTGGTTCGTATTTTCCTTTACTTCCAAACTCAACTTCTGTACCTGCAATATTAAAATCACTATATATTAATGTTTCTATTATATATTTTAAAGCTTTTGATATTATTCTTTTTAATCTTTTTGTTAATATTTTGTATTTAGCAGTAGATATAAATATATAGTTTTTAGGTAGTTCTATATTTTTATCAACTATATCTGATACGATTTCCTCTATTTTTTCTTTTGTAAGTTCAGCTAAATTAATTTTTTCTTCTCTTACTTCTTTAAAAAATTCATCAATTGTTTCATGCATAAATGAACCAGTATTAAAGCTCTTCACTTTAAGTTCTTCTTTTTCTTTTAATCCAAGTCCATATTGAAGATAATATGAAAATGGACAACTTCTATATCTTTCTAATTTTGATATACTTGTTTTTAAAGTATTTCCATATAATTTACTTACATTTTCTTTTTGTAAATTTCTTGGTAAATTTGTATATTTGATTGCTTCTAAATCATCTTGTAATTTTTCATTCCATTCGTTTTGAGATTTATAATATGCATATATTTGATACCATATATCATCAATTTTTTCTTCTTTATTTAATTTTGCAATATTTTCTATTAGTTCTTCATAAGTTACTGGTTTATTAACTATTTCATAGTTTTTTTCAACAACATCACTTTTTTCTTCTAATTTCTTAAACATTTTCTTTATTCTATTTATTAAAATAGAAGGTCTTAGTGCTTTTCCATCACCATCTGTTGATGAATATGATAAATATATTCTATTTTCAGCAGTTGAAAATGCTTTATATATATTAAAATTATCTTCATATAGATTTTCTATAGAATCTTTTGCAAGTTCAATTCCATCTTCTTTTAATGTATTTCTGTCTGAATCATTTAAAAATCCTTCATCTTTATTATTACTTGGGAAACTTCCATCATTTAATCCTATGATAAATACAGTGTTAACTTTATGACTTCTTGACCTATCCACATCACCAAATATTATTTGATCTTGTGTACCAGGAATTTTTCCTAACCCATTATTTTTTAATCCTACTTTAAAAATCTTGCTATATCTATCTATAGTCATTTCTTCATCTTTAAATATATTAAATATATCATCAAAAATATTTATTATAATTTCATAACTATTTTTATATTCTGCTACTAAATCAACTAGCCCTTTTTCTTCTAGTTCCTTTATCTTTATATTTAACTTATTTTCAATATCTTGATTTTGTAAAAAACTATATAATAATTTTGTAATTCCACTTGCTGTTTTATCTTGTTTAAAATCTCCTTGTAATTTTACTAATGGCTCTATTACTTGTTTTCTTATTTCATTTAATCTTTCTATTTCTTGCTTTTTATCACTTCTATCAGTCTCATAAATAAAGTCTTTCTTCCATTTATTTTGTTTTATTCCCCATTTTATACAATAGTTTTCTAATTTAAAAATCTCGTCTTTATCTATGTCACAAAATCCTAATTTGATATATCCAAGTACTGATTCTAATGAGAAATTATTTATAATAATATCTAAAATTGATAATACATATTGCACAATTATATTTTGATTTAAATCTCTCTTTTCATCTATAAATACTGGTATATCATATCTGTCAAAAATTGCTCTTACTAAAGATGAATATTGTGATATATTTTTTGTTATTATTGATATATCTCTATATCTTAAATTTTCATTTTCAACTAACTTTCTTATTTCTTTTGCTACATTTTCTATTTCTGAATATTGGTTTTTAGCCAAGAAAAGTTTAATGTTATCCACTTTTTCTTCATACTTTGTGGATTTAACATTAGAAATATTCTCACTTAAGAACTTTAATTCATTTGTTTTAAACCTATATTGATTTTCTAGATTAATTGGTTCTTCTAATTTTAAATTGTTTTCATCTACTAAATTTACTAATTTTCCTAAAGTTATTTTATTAGAATAATATACATCTTCATCTGGATTAGTAGCATATTCTAATTTATCTATACAAATAGTTATATTTACTTCTTTTGCTAATTTAATTATCTCTTTTAACACATCATATTCTTGTTTTGTAAATCCAGAAAATTCATCAATATATATGTAACTATCTTTTACTAAATCAACACTTGGAATATTTTTAGCTAAGTATGTCAATAAATCTTCTTCATCTATGTAATTTCCTTCAATCATATTTTCAAAATTTTCATAAACCAAAAACATATCTTCCAGCTTTGTTTTTAAATATATATCATCTATTTTATCAATTTCTGTTTTTAAATTTTCTAATGTTATACCATGTTTCTTAAATTCATTTATTGTTGAAATTGATAAATCAATATTTTCATCAGATTTACTTAAGTATTTTAATTTCCCTTTATTTTTAGCTAATATAGAGTAAACAAGCATTGCTCTACCACATTTACTTAACTTTTTAGAAGATTGTCCTCCTACTTCATTAATTACTCTATATGCCATTCTACTTAATGTTATAACTTCTGCATTTATAACAGCATCTTCTTTTATTGTTTCCATTAAATTTCTTTCTGCTGTATATGAAAATTGTTCTGGAGTAATTATATATATTTTACTATCTTTATCTTTTTCAATTATTTTAGCAATTTCAGAAAAACAATATGCAGTTTTTCCGCTTCCTGCTTTACCATAAATCAATCTTAATCCCATATCTATACCTCATACTTTTACTTAAGATTCTCTTCTCCAATAAAATAAATATTGTTGTGCTAATCCTGCCAAATTTCCGAATTTTTCTTCAGCTATTTTTTCAATTTGTTTTTTACTTACTTTGTTTTCATCTTCATTATGAATATATAAGTCATTCATAACTCTTCTAACCCATACATCAATTGGAAACACATCAAATCTTTTTAGTGTAGAAAATAGCAAAATACAATCTGCAACTTTTGGTCCTACTCCTGCTAATTCTAAAAGTTTTTCTCTTACCACACTAGTATCTGATGTATTTTGAATCTCATCTAAATCAATTTTTTTATTTAAAACCATTTTAGTCGTTTCATATAATCTTACATCTCTAAAACCAAGTCCTAATTTTCTATATTCTTCTACTGTCACATCTTTTAATTGTTCTGGCGATGGAAATGTATAATATTGTTTTCCATTCCATTCTATCTTATCTCCATATTTTTTTGAAAGTTTTTCAATAATTCCTTTTATTCTTGGAATATTGTTATTTGCAGATATTATGAATGAAATTATTGTCTCCCATAAATCTTGATTTAATATTCTTATTCCTTTTCCATATTCTATACTAATTCTCATATTTTCATCTATTTTAGCTAATTCTCTTTTTATTTTTGCATAATCTCTATTTAAATCAAAATATTCTTCAACAATTTCTTTTATGTTTCCATTACACATTCCTTTAAAGATAACATTATCTTTTTCCTTCTTTACATTTAAAACATTTCCTTTGAACACACCTGTGTAACTTCCATCATCTTCTTTATCCCATCTAAAACATTGTCCACATTCAAAAATATCTCTTAATTCAAATGAATCTATATTTTTAATTTCATATATTTGTTCTTTCATTTTTTACCTCTAATATTTGTTTTATTACTATCTTTTTCGTTTTTTATTTTATAATATCTATTACCATTTATCAAGCTTTTTACTATATTCCATACTCTTTTCTAAATCCTAATCCTAAAACCTCTCTTGAGTTTGTTATTATTATAAATGATCTAGGGTCTATTTTTCTTGAAATCTCTTTTACTTTATTTAATTCTCTTCTTGGCACAGCACAAATTAAAATTAATTTATCTTTATTTTCATGCATTCCTTTACCATATAGCCCGAGTTGAACCTTTTTTTATTTTTTCTCCAATTTCTTTTGCAACTTCTTCTGTTTTATCT
The DNA here is from genome assembly GCA_945949485.1 of uncultured Clostridium sp. Classification (GTDB taxonomy): domain Bacteria; phylum Bacillota; class Clostridia; order TANB77; family CAG-508; genus CAG-269. The sequence goes on from CAMFER010000015.1 coordinate 23,832, forward strand.
GAAATTATATATACTAATTTAGTAAAATATATTCCTTCAAAAAATATATCTAACATTTTTCCAACAAGATATATTGATATTGCTGAATATAGTCCTATCTCTATTTGTTTAAAAAATATCATATTTAAAATTATTGTAACTATATCTATTATAACAATTACATTACTTGTTTTTATGGAAGAATTATATTCTTTTGTAAGTAAACTTACCATATCACTTCCTCCTGTTGATGAATTTGCTTTAAGTATTATGGCAGTTCCAACTCCAATTAATATTCCCCCATATATACAGGCTAAAAATCTATCATTTGTTAAAGCTTCTAATTTATCAAGTATATCTATAAATATTGATAATGTTATAGTCCCAATTAATGATTTTATAAAGAAAGTTTTTCCCACTTTAAATATTGAAAAAATAAATAAAGGTATATTTATAACTGCAATAGCAACTCCCATTGGTATATTAAATAAATAATAAAATATTGTTGCAAGTCCAGCAACTCCTCCTGAAGATAGCTGGTTTGGTAATAAAAATTGTGATACTCCTATTGCCATTATGAAAGAGCCTAATATTGTCAATATTATCTCAAAAAATATTATTTGACTTTTACTTTTTCCTTTTAAATTAATCATTTATATTCACCTATACTTAGTATTAGTTAATTTATGGAAAAATATTCAAATAACATATCTTCTAGAAATTTAAAAAAGAGCAACTAAAAAGTTACTCCTATATTTTTAATTTTCTTCTAAAAAATCATTATATGTTTTTGTTATTTCTATTTTTGATTTTCCTTTTTTTACTTTTTCATCTTGTTTTAATATCAAATCAACATCATACATATCTTTTAATTTGTAAACATTTTCTTTTTTTAGTCCGATTACATTATCAGAATCTATCGGATTAACTGTTACTTCTACTTCTTTTACTTTTACATTTAATCTCTTTATTTTATTTACTATTGCATCATACCACATATTTGATTCTACTAATTGCTTAAAAGAAGGATAATATGGTCCATCTACTATTTCTGTTTTGCTATTAGTAAATTCATTTAATTCTTCTTTATCTTCTATTCCTATTTGTAATATTTCTATCTTTTTATTCCAAAACATTCTTACTATTTCTTTGCATATTTCAACTGCTTGTACTAAATTTAGTGGTACATATTTTTCATTGTTATACTCTTTTTCTAATGTTGTACCTTTTAATACTAACACCGGAAATATTTTTATAGTATTTGGTTTTAATTTTATTAAAGCTTTTGCTGTATTTATTTCATCTAGTCTTGTGCTTTCTGGCAATCCTACCATCATTTGATATCCTACCTTAAAACCATTCCATCTAAGTAATTTTGAAGTCTTCTTTATATCTGAAAACATGATTTGTGCATTTGATTTTTTTAATATATAATCATTTGAAGATGGTACTAAAATTTCTATACTTCTTACTTTATATTTTTTTAATATTTTAATAGTATTTTTGTTTATACTTTCTGGTCTCGTAGATATTTTTGCACTTGTTATTTTATTTTCTTTAATATATTCAGATATTAATTCTAATACATTTTCTTTATCAGAAATTAAATCTTCAATATTTCTAGTAAAAATAACTACTTCTACATTTGTTTCATTATCTACCTTTGATAATTCATTTTCAATTATCTTCTTAATTTCACTTTTTTTAATTTTTTTTACTTCTTTTTCTTTCGTATCACAAAATATGTAATTTTCTTTAAGTTTTAGGTTTGGCATAAATATTGGAATTATACATGTTTTATCCATAGAATTTCCTCTTTCTATTTTAATTTCTCTAAAGCCTTTTTGGCTGCTTCCATTTGTGCTTCTTTTTTACTTTTTCCTTCCCCCATATCTAGTATTTCTCCATTACATTTTACTTCTGCTACAAAAGTCTTATCGTGATCTGGTCCCGTTTCTTTTATTATTTCATATTCTATTTTGACTTCTCCATTTTCTTGCAATTTTTCTTGTAATACAGTTTTGTAATCTTTATCTCCAACATGTTTAGTTGCAATTTCAATGTCATCTTTTAAGTTTTCTATTATAAATTTTTCAACAGGTTCTAGTCCTCCATCTAAATACATTGCTGCAATTACTGCCTCTACACTGTCTGCTAAAATAGTAGGTCTTGTACTACCACCAGATACTCTTTCTGATTTTCCAAGATACAAGAAATCACTAAAATTATGCATTAAAGCTATTTTGTGTAAACTTTTTTCGCAAACAACAGCTGCTCTAACTTTAGTCATTTCTCCTTCTTTTAGCTTTGTATATTTTCCATATATATATTTGCTTGATATAAATTCTAATATACTATCACCAAGAAATTCTAATTTTTCATTACTTTCAATGTTATTCTCATTTGCATATGAAGTATGAGTTAAAGCTTTTTTCAATAATTCTTTATCCTTAAATGTATACCCTATACTTTCTTCTAAAACTTTCATTTTCTCTCTCCTTTCACATGTATTTATTATATACTATTTTACAGATTTTGCAAGTATTTTACTCTTCTTTTCCCTTTAAACTAGTAATTTTTTCTATATCGACTTTTTTTCCTAAAATTTATGGACAATCATTTTTTATTATTGTATAATATCCTTGTATTTATATATTTTAAAGAAAGAGAGAAAACATATGTTAAATAGTAATAATTCTTTTAACTATGATAATAGAAATTTATCTGAAGTTTTTAGAGAATTACAACAAATGCAACATAATCCAAATGCTAGCTCTGTAGATTATAGAAAATATGAAAAAGAGCAAAAAAAGCAAAAAAAATTAAAAGATAAAGCTTTTATGGCTTCTTTAAACAAAAAATCAAAATCTACAGCTCATATTAAAACTAATGATTTAAAATTATCTCAAATCATTATTGGATGTTCTATATTAGTTGTTGGACTTGCTGTATTTTTTCCCAAAAACACTTCTTTTAATGAAAGTTATGCAAAATCAGATGATGTTCAAAGTTTATCAGAATATGAAATAAACAGACATAGATTAAATATGCAAAATATTATATCTGAAAATGCTGGTATGAATAGAGTAAAAGAGCAAGTAACAGAAGAACGTGATGTTGAATTTGAGACTACATATAACAATAATCCTACTCTTCCAAAAAGCGAAGAAGTTGTTGTTCAAGAAGGAGTTCTTGGAAAAGATAATGTAACAGCTGTTAAAACTTATGAAAATGGTGAATTTGTTGAAGAAGTTATATTAAGTAAAGAAAAAATAGTTGAACCTACACCAAAAATAATAGATGTCGGAACTTCTGAATTCTTAGCTAAACATAAAGTACATTTAGGAGATGTAATGTATTTATCTACAAACTCTGTTTTAAAAGAATCTCCTGATGATACAAGTAAAGATGTAGCAGAAGTAAAACAATATATAGATGTAACATTATTAGAATTACCTAGTGAAGAATGGTGTAAAGTTTCTTTTGATAGCATACAAGGTTATATAAAAACTTCAAACTTAACATCAGCTTATACAACGCCTAATATAGTTGAGAAAAATAGAATTCAAAGAATCTTATTAAAAGTAAATATAGATATGGAATTAAATAAAGTTAGTGGTCTAACTTTAAATGATTACAAAAAAATATTTACTAACTTACCACAAGATACTAATAATGTATTCAAAGATAATTATGCTGTTTTTTATAACGTTGAAAAGAAATATAATATAAATGGTATATTCTTAGCTTCAATGGCAATACATGAAAGTGCTTGGGGTACCTCTCAAATTGCTAAAGATAAACACAATTTATTTGGATATGGATCATATGATGAAACACCTTACGAATCTTCTTTTGAATTTGGAACATATGAAGAATGTATAGAAACTGTAGCTAAATCTTTAGTAAAATATTATATAAATCCATCTGGCACAAAAATTTATGATGGAGAAACAGCTGCAGCATGGTATTACAATGGACCTACATTGAAAGGTGTAAATACTAGATATGCTACTGATCCAGATTGGCATACAAAAGTTTACTCATATATGGAAATGATTTACAATAGGTTACAATAGAAAAAGATAGGAGTTAGTTTGAAAGAAATTATAATTAAAAATAAGGTGAAAATAGAATAAAAGGGCAT
>CAMFER010000016.1 GCA_945949485.1 uncultured Clostridium sp.
GAAAAATTACTAGGAGGAACATCTTACGAAGATGTATTAGAAGGATATGAAGATATAGTAGGAGCTATTTTAAAATTAAAAGAGCTTGGATATCAAGAAATATATCTTCAAGGACACAGTTTAGGATGTACAAAAATAGTTTATACATATAATGAGTTAAAAGAAGAAGATGATGAAATATTAGAAAGTATAAAAGGAGTTATTTTGTTATCTCTAATAGATATTCCAGCTACATTAAAAGTATATTTAAGAGATAAATATGAAAATTATATTCAATTAGCAGAAGAAAAAGAAAATGAAGGAAAAGGATTAGAACTTATGCCAAAAGATTCTTTTATACATCCTATTAGCGTAAAATCATTTTTAAGATATAGTAAATATAATAAGGATATAGATTTTGCTAGATATGGAGAAGACAAAGAATTTGAGAAAATAAACAATATAGATGTTCCTCTTATGATGAGATGGGGAAATGATAATGAAATGATTTTGCAAAAAGCTGATGAATTAGTAGATAATATGAACACATATATCCATAATGCTAGAAAAGATATAGATTATATTGATGGAGCAAATCATGGATATAATGATAAAGAAGAATTACTTGCTACACAAATAATTGATTTTATCAAAAATATATAAATAAAAATGGAAGGAGCTATTTATTTATAGCTTCTTCCATTTTACTATGTACTCTATTTTTAAGTTCGTTTACCGCTTCTTTGTAATTAAGATTAGTGTTAGGAAATTCTGGTTCTAAAATATATAATCTAATAAAAGGTTTCTTTTTTATATATTTTCGTATTCCTGTAACTTTTTCAAATTTAAAAACATAGGGAATAACAGGCACATTATTTCTAACTGCAAAAGAAAATGCTCCGTTTTTAAATTTTCTAAGTTTTTGATAATAAGGCCACAAAGAACCTTCTGGATAAAAATGTACACCTTTTCCATTATTTAATAAAAAATCAATATTTTTCATAAATCTTTTTGTATAGCGAATATCTTTAGGTATAGGGATGGCATGTAGTAATTTAATAAGTTTCCTAACAATAGGAATTTTAAAATTGGATTCCAAAGAGGTAAAATAAGTTTTGTCTAAAATATTTGTCATTGCTATCATAGTACAATCTATAAAATGTATATGGTTAGAAACTGTTACTTTTCCTATTTTATATGTGCTTTTTAAATTATTAATGCCATATATTTTAAATCCAAAAAATAGTTTTTGAATTATAAATAAAATGGGAAAACCAATTACATATATAAGATGAGATAAAAATGAAAACAAAAATCCATCTTCGACAAATTTGTAGTTTTCATCTATATTCACATCAAAGGGTTCCCATAGATGTAGAACATGGGAATCATCTTCTAAATCTTCATATGTTTGAGCTAATACATCAAGATTTTCTTCTTTCAGATATTTCTTCATAAAACATTTCCTCTATTTTCATTATACTATTTTTTAAACTATAATTTTTAGCAGACTCAGAATATTTGTGTTCATACTCATCTCTTAATTTAGGATTTTCAATCCAGAAATCTATTTTTTTAGCTAAATCGTCACTATCGCCCGCATTAAATAAACTATTATCATGTAGTGCAAATTGTGTAGTAGCAGACATAGGGCTATTAGAAATTATAGGGACATTACCGACAAGCAAAAGCTTCTATACATGAAATTGCTTCGATCTCAGCATCGGCACTATGAACATACAAATCAGTGTAACCGTAATAAATTTAATAAAGATTTTTTATCTAAAAATTTAATTAAAGGTTTATTTGTTAATTTATTCCCAAGCTTTATATATTTTTCATAATTAGGACCTTGACCTGCTAATACTAATTGAATTTTTTCAGCATATTTTGATTTTGATATAGCATCAATAAGAACATCTTGTCTCTTTTCATTAGATAATCTACCAATCATAGTTATAATAAATTTATCTTTTAAATTATCTGGTTTCTCAGTTTTTAGATATTTAAAATCATCATCTACGCCATTTGATATTACATGTAATTTAGCAGTATAATCATGTTCTTTTAATTGGTTTGCGATAAAATTACTAGGGCAGTGAATATGATTAAATTTATTATAGAAAGAATTACGATACATAGTGTAAATTTTATCATTTATTTGTTTTACTTTTCCAAGATTTATTGAATAAGTTATATTCTCAGGTTGAACATGAAATGCTGCAGTACGAGGGATATTTAGTTCTTCTACATATTTTAAAAATTTTCTAGATAGTAGAAATGGCATATAGAAATGCACGATATCTATATCTTTAATTGCTTTTTTAAAAACAGCAGAATTAGGAACTGCAAAAGTCATACCTTGTGATTTTACTAATTTTGAAATACCAATTGGAAGAGGAAGTTCCTTTAAACCATAATTTTTTTCTGTACTTTTACCGAACACTCATAACAAATACTTCATGTCCAGCGTTTTCTAATCCTTGAGCAAATCTTCTTGCTGAGATAGTAGTACCATTATTTGAATCATAAAATTGATCTATAACTATTAAAATTTTCATATTTAACACCTTCCAAAAGGCAGTTTAACATTATTTTATAAAAAAGTAAATAATAAAAGTAAAAAAGGCGATTTTTGTCAAAAAAATGCAAAAAAGTTTATTTTTAATATTAATAATGATATAATGTATGCAAATAAGAGTAAGGAGTAAAATTTATGCCAAACATTTTTGATTATATGAAATGGAGAGATTTACCATTAAAAAAAGTAGAATTTAATGAAATAGATAACTTAATATTATCTAGAGTTTCATATTTCCCTTTTGATGAATTAATAAAAGATGAAGAGAAAATAACTCTAAAAGAAGCATATGATAGATATAAAAAAATAAATAAGAAAAAAGAAATTACTTTTTTACAAAAAGAAGATAAAGATTTATTTAAAATATTAGCAAATAGTGTTAGATTTTCTGATATTTTCATATCTGACTATGTAAATAAAATAAACATAGAAGAAGAAAAACAATTTTCAGCTATAACAATATTTTTACAAGATGATAATATATATGTCTCATATAGAGGAACTGATAATACTGTAATTGGATGGAAAGAAGATTTAAATATGAGTTTCAGCAATTTAGTTCGTTCTCAAGTGGAAGCAGTAAATTATTTAGATAATATTGCTAAGAAGTATAAAAATAAGATAATTGTTGGAGGCCATTCTAAAGGAGGAAATCTTGCAATATATGCATCTGTATTTTGCAAAGATAAATACAAGAAAAGAATAATTAAAGTATATAACAATGATGGACCACGGATTTACTAAAAAAGTTGTTGAAAGTAAAGAATATTTAGATATGCTAGAAAAAATTATTACATATATACCACAAACATCTATAATTGGAAGATTGCTTACTCATAAAGAGAAAATAAGGATTATAAAAAGTACTCAAACAGGAATAATGCAACATGACCTATATTCATGGCAATTAATAGGTGATAAATTTATAGAATCTAAATTAACAAATTCTAGTGAGTTTATAGATAAAACTATAACAAACTTTTTAGAAAATGTTGATGCAGAGCAAAGAGAGTTATTTATTAGCATATTATTTGAAATATTAAATGCTACTGAGGCGAAAACAATAAATGAAATAGGTCAAAGTGGATTTAAAAGTGCAAATAAAATGTTAAAGACATATAAAAATCTTGATAATGAAAGTAAAGAAATTATGAAAAAGACAATAGAAGAATTATTAAGGATAGGAAAAGACAATATAATTAATAAAGAAAAAGAGGAGATTAATCTATGAAAAAGGTCTTTGAAAAATTAAAAAAATATGAAGGTTTGATAATAATAACTTTAGCTATCTTAGTTATATGTCTAATATCATATATTGTTTTAAATGAAGTGTTTTTAAAGGGAAACAGTTATGAAGATGATAAATTAATAAATTCTAAGCAATATTTTGAAACTCCAGATAGAATTGTATATAAAGAAAAAGGAGAAGACAAATATTATGTATTTACTAGTCAAGATGAAGAATATCAAGAATTAATTAATCAGTTAACTATCTCAATTGATAGTATAGATGAAGGAACTAATATAACTTCATTAGAAATAAGCGATATAGAGAATAGTGAAAGATACTTAGAATTAGACTATAATACAATTAGCAAAAATTATGTAATAGCATATGAAAAAGACGGACTTAATGTAATAAAAAGAAATGACATGGGTGGTAAATTAATAAAAGCAAATATAAGAAAAAAAGAAGAATTAAGCAATCTAGTAGAAGAGGTAATAAAAGATACAGAATCATATTCAATGAGTGATAGTAAAGAATATGAAATATCTAATGAATTTAATTATGATTTGATTGAAAAAAGTCCTGCTCTAAAATATTATCAAGATGGAATATATGGAATAAAAATAGAAGATAAAGAAACATTTGATAGAATAGTTGAAAATTATGGTATTAATATAAATGGAAATATTACTGATGAAACTTTCGATAAAACAGATGTAATTATAATCTTCTCTAAATGGGAAGTATCTAATATAACTTCAAGAGTTGGCGGAATTACGTTTACATTTACAGGATATAAAAATAACGATGGATATTGTGGAACTCTATATTTGGCAAGCAAAGCTATAAACACAAATTGTATATATAGAGATACTACAAATATAAGTAATGAAAGTATTGAAAGTGATGAAACAAGTGAAAGTAACTTACAAGTAGATACAAAATATAATGTAAGTATAACAAAAGAACAAGCATCAGATATTGCAGACGCAGAAGCAAAAAATCAAAAATATCAATATCAACCTTGGGTGTCTGACTTTACTTCAAAAAATATTTTATCTGATGGAAGTGAAGGAAATGAAATTTCAGCAGAATTATTATATGAATTAGATGAAATACATAGAATATACTATTGGGAAGAAGAATGGGAAAAAAGAGATTCTAATGGAAACAAGTTATATTATGGACAACCAATGTGGTGTGTAAGACTAGGAGATAAAAATGATCCATTAACATCTTTATATATTTATGTAGATGCAAATAATGGAAATATATTAGGAGCAGGTAAAGCTAGTGATTAGGGAGGAACTTATGAATAAAAAAAGATTAATTTTGTTAATTATTTTAATAGTTATTCTAATCATATATATAATAGTAATATCATACAACAAGCGGATATATTATTTTAAACAAAAATAAAGCAGAAAAATATGAAGTTAAAGGAATAGACTTATCACGGATATCAGGGAGATGTTGATTGGAATGTTATATCAAATCAAGATATTGATTTTGCATATATAAAAGCAACAGAAGGAAAGTCATATGTAGATGAAAAATTTAGAAACAATTATAATAATGTCATAAATATAGATTTACCAACAGGATTTTATCATTTTTTTAGTTTTGAAAGTAGCGGAGAAGAGCAAGCACAAAATTATATAAATCAAGTAAAAGAATATGACAATATGCTTCCACCGGTTGTTGATATAGAATTTTATAATATGTATGGAAAAACTGCAAATATTTCTGAGGTGAAAGATGATTTAAAAGTACTTTTGAAAAAACTAGAAGAACATTATGGAGTATCACCAATAATATATACAACCAATAGTTGTTATGAAAGATATATAAAAAATGATTTCCAAAATTATAAAATATGGATAAGAGACATATTTTATGAACCAAAATTAAAAGATAATCGAAGTTGGACATTTTGGCAGTATACAGATAAAGAAAAATTAGAAGGATATAATGGTGAAGAAAAATTTATAGATTTAAATGTATTTAATGGTACAAAAGAAGATTTGGAAAAATTAATGTTGAAAAATCAAAAAGATAGTATAAAACAAAATGAAAAAGTAAGCTATGAATATTTAAAAATACTTGAAATAAAAGATAACTCAATATTATTAGAGTTGTCACATCAAGAAACAAAACAAGCAAGATTAATTCTTAATAATGAAATCCATTTTAATAATGCTAGGACAAATGAAGATATGGATATAGGAAAAATTAAAATAGGAGATAGTCTATATATAGAAAAGGCTGAAATAATTGGTGACACATTATTTTTGGAAGAAAGTGATAATAAAATTGGAGTTATCCGAAATATATCTGGAGATGAATTAAAAGAAGAACTGCTAAATCAAGAAAGTATTACTGCTGATATTATTGATATAAAAATTAATGAGAAAAATAATGAAGTAATTTTAAGCTGTGATGTATATGATTCATACTATTGTAATAGTAATTATGAAAAATTTAAAATAGATGTGAAAGTAGAATTAGGCAAAACAACCATATTTGCAAATGATGAAAATATTTTAGAAAAGATAAAAAAATTAGCAGAAAATAAAGAAACAATTTTTGTAACACCAGAAAAAAATTCATATAAAAATGAAACAATTGTAGCGAAAAATATAGAAGTAATGGGGTGCTAAAAGGGGGAGTTTTTATGAAAAATAAAAAGGTAATAATAGTAAGTGCAATTATCACAATAATATTAATAACTTTAATTGGAGTATTTATATATTTTTCAGGAAGAGAAAATATTAAAAAAGCAGAAAATACTGTTTTAGATTTCTTTTCACTTATAGAAGAAGATAAATATGAAGAAATGTATAATATGGTAGTTGATATAAACATATCTAAAGAAGATTTTGTTACTAGAAATAAAAACATATATGAAGGAATAGATGCTGAAAATATAAAAATAGATATTACAAATTGTGAGAAAAAAGATGGAAAATATAATGTGACATATAATGAAAAGATGGACACATCAGCAGGAAGCATTGAATTTACAAAAACAGCAACTGTAAGTAATGATTTTAAAATATATTGGAATGATAGCTATATTTTTCCAAATTTAACAGCAAGAGAAAAAGTAAGAGTATCAACAGTAAAATCTAAAAGAGGTAGTATATTAGATAGAAATGGAATAGCATTGGCAGAAGACGGAAAGATTTCACAAGTAGGACTTGTATCACGGAAAAATGGGAGAGAATAAAGAAGAGATAATATCAAAAGTCTCTAGTCTTACAGGAGTGTCAGTAGAGTATATTAATGAACAATTATCAGCATCATATGTTAAAGATGATACATTTGTTCCAATTAAGAAATTAAAAAATTCAGAACAAGAAACAAAAAATGCTTTATTAGAAATACAGGGCGTACAAATAAATCAAATAGATGGAAGAGTGTATAGTTTAGGTGAAGAAGCTGGACACTTAATTGGATATGTGCAATCAGTGACAGCAGAAGATTTAGAAAAAAATGCAGATGAAGGATATACTACAACAAGTCTTATAGGAAAAAATGGATTAGAACAAGCATATGAAGATACTTTAAGAGGAATAGATGGAACTGAAATATATATTGCAGATGAAAACGGAAATAAATTGCAAGTTCTTGCAAAACAAGATAAAAAAGATGGAAAAGATGTTAAACTAACTATTGATTCTACATTACAAAAAAATGTATATGAACAAATGAAAACTGATAAAGGTCTATTTGTAATAATGGAACCATCTACTGGAGAATTATTAGCATTAGTTAGTACACCAACTTTTGATTCTAATGATTTTACTGTAGGAATAACACAAGACAAATGGGATAGTTTAAACAATGATGAGGCAAAACCTTTATATAATAGATTTATACAAAAATATTGTCCTGGTTCTACATTTAAAGCAATAACAGGAGCAATAGGGGTAACTACAGGTAAAATTGACCCAAATGAAGATTATGGATATCAAGGAAAAAGTTGGCAAAAAGATAGTAGTTGGGGAACATATCAAGTTACTACTTTAACAGGATATAGTGGACCTAAAAATCTACAAAATGCAATAATACATTCAGATAATATATATTTTGCAAAATCAACATTAAACATAGGTGCAGAAACATTTGCAGAAAGTTTAAATAAAATTGGCTTTAATGAGCAACTAGAATTCCCTATATATCTCCAAAAATCACAATATGCTAATAATAATGGAACTACAATCGAAGGAGAAATAAAACTTGCTGATTCTGGTTATGGACAGGGAAGTATCTTAGTAAATCCAATACATATGGCATCAATATATTCAGCTTTTGCTAATAGTGGAAATATGATAAAGCCAATAATAAATGAGAATGACGAAAAAGGACAAATATGGAAGCAAAATGCATTTACTAAAGAAGCGGCAGATATAATAAAAGAATATTTGATCCAAGTAGTTGAGAATAAAGAGGGAACTGCAAATGACATGAAAATAGAAGGATTAACTATTGCGGGAAAAACAGGAACAGCAGAACTTAAGACTTCTAGTGAAGATACAACTAGTGGAACATTAGGATGGTTTGATTGCTTTACTATAAATAGAACAAATGGAAATAATATGCTAATTATAAGTATGATTGAAAATGTTCAAGATAATGCTGATGGAGGAAGTCATTATTTAATCAAAAAGATAAGAAGTATATTAGGTGCATAGGAAAGAAAGTTTGGGGACAGGTCCAAATGAGACATTTTGTCTCACTTGGACCTGTCCCCAATTCTTTTTAAAAAGTATAGACTTTTTTTAATTTAACATATATAATTACTAAGAAGAAATATATGTAATATTTAATGGGGGAAAATAAGATGTATGAAAGAAGCGCAATAGTTCTAGAAAGATATTTTGAAAAATTATTTTCATTCAATAAAGATAACAATTTAAAAATATGTTTCCAAAACTATGAAAATTTATTAAGTGGGCTAGACACATATAAAGAAGTAATAACAAAAGAAGAAAAGGTGCTTACAGAGTTTGATAAAATAGCGCTAGAAATTGAGAAAATACAAAAAGAACAAGAAAAATTGTGTAATTCTAATTTTACACAAGAAGACGAAAGAAATAAAATATTTAATGATTTAGACGGAGACCCTGAAGAAATAGAAACAAAATTAAGGAAAATTGAAAATGCAATTGATAAAAATAACGAGCGATTAAAAGAAATCAGAGAGGAATATATTCATGCATTAAGAATATTTGAAGAAAAACAAAAAGAAAGAAAGAATTGTAATAAAGAAAAAAGAGTAGCAGAAAAAGATTTTTTAAAAAATCTTCAAGATGCAGAAACAGAATCTCAAGGAATTAATTCACAGGATATTACAAGATTACAAAATTTTATAGATCAAGAAAAAGAAGATATAAAAACAGAAATAGAATCTATTATGATCAAAAATGGGAAGAATGAAAAGATAGCTTTTAATAAAGATGTAATTAGAAAAGCAGTAGAAATAAGAACTGATATTGGAAACAGAGAAGCAGAGTGTTATCTTCAAATATATGAAAAATTAAATAAACTTTTGCAAGAGGCAAACAATGATACTATAAAATTAAATAAGTATAAGAAAGCTTTAAGAGATGTAACAGTAAAACTTAGATTTCTAAATGCAGAAAAAGAGTACATTGTTAGTTTCTTGGACAATGAAAGAATGACCGCTATAAACGGATTAAAAGCACATAAACAACTAATGAAGGAAGCTTGTTCTAATTTTGAAAAAGATATAGAGCAAATTAATAATCTTTATGAATTGTTACTACGTGAAACAACAGGAAAGTCAACTAAAAAAGCGTATAAAGAATTATATAACAAAACATATTTAAAAGATATAGAAGAAAAAGAAAAGAATTTTGAAGAAGAAAAAAGTAATATAAAAATAAATATCGGAGCAGTAATTAATTTTAACTATTGGAGAATTGATGGAATAAAAAACATTTATCATACATTTCATGATGAAATAACAGAAAAATTTAAAAAAGATTTATCTGAATATAAAATAGATGATGAGGAAGAAAAAATAATAGAAGAAAAAGAGGATCTGGAAGAAAAAGAAAACTTTATAAAAATAGAAGATGAAGATAAAATAGACTATGAAGATAGTATAGAAGAAGATGAAAGTGAAAACGAGGATTATAATGTTTTACCATTTAAAATATATGTTGACATAGAGGGAAAATTGCAAGATCTTTTAAAACAAAGTAGACAAAACAACATGCATGGAAATGAAAATAGAACAGATGACGTAAAAAGTAAAAGTACAGCAAAAAATAATGATGATAAAATTAAAAGTAAAAAAGAGAAAAAAGGAATTTTAAATAAATTTTTTAAAAACTAGGAGGAAGATATGATAGAAATTAAAGGGGTATCTAAATCATATGTTAAAGAAAAGAAAATAATAGATGATATGGATTTAGAAATAAAAAATGGAGAAATTTTTGGCTTTTTAGGTCCTAATGGAGCAGGGAAAACTACTACAATAAAAATGATTACAGGAATATTAAATCCTGATAAAGGAGATATTTTGGTAGATGGAAAAAGTATTATAAAAGAGCCATTAGAAGCCAAGAAAAATTTTGGATTTGTACCAGATAGTCCAGATATGTTTTTAAAATTAAAAGGAATAGAATATCTAAATTTTCTAGCAGATATATATGAAGTTCCGCAAGATAAAAGAAAAGAAAGAATAGAGTTTTTAACAAAGAAATTCGAAATATATGATGATTTAAATAGTGAAATAGAATCATATTCACATGGTATGAGACAAAAGATAGTTATATGCGGAGTACTTTTGAATAATCCTAAAAATTGGATTTTAGATGAGCCAATGACACGGACTAGATCCAAAATCTTCATTTGATTTAAAAAATATGATGAGAGAACATGCAAAAAATGGAAACACAGTATTTTTCTCAACACATGTATTAGATGTGGCAGAAAAATTATGTGATAGAGTTGGTATTATTAATAAAGGTAAATTAGTTTTTGTTGGTACTTTTGAAGAAATGAAAAATAAATTTAAAGAGAACACATCATTAGAAGAGCTATTTTTGGAGATTACTGAAAATGAATAAGATTATTGCATTAACAAAAGTTTTTTTAAAAAGTACTTTTAAAAATTATAAAACGAAAAATATTTCAGACAAGCAAAAATCTTCAAAAGGAATGACAATATTATTTCTTTTTTCCTTTATTTACATAGCAGGAATTGTAGGATTTTTAAGTTGCCAAACTATTGGAACACTTCAAGCAATTCATCAAGAAGAAATGTTCTTAGGATTAATATTACTTGCAATTATGGGATTTATACTGATACAATCTATTTTTTCTAGTATAAGTTTATTATATTTCTCAAAAGATAATGAATATATATTACCGCTTCCAGTAAAACCTTCACAAATAATAATTGCAAAGACTAATATAATACTTTTTATAGAGTATTTTATAGAAATAATTATAGGTTTCATACCATTAATATTATATGGAATATTAACGATGCAAGGCCCTATCTATTATATATTTATGATAATAGTGTTGCTAATAATACCTATAGTTCCAATAATAATTTCAAGCTTGTTTGTTATGATCATAATGAGTTTTTCTAAATTTGCAAGAAATAAAAATAAATTTCAAGTTATTGCTACTATATTTTTAATTGTCTTTATCATGTTAATGTCATTTGTGTCATCAAGCTCAAATAATCCTTCACAAGAAGAGATTATACAAATGGTAACAAAAGCAAATGGTATGACTACAATGATAAAAGGATACTTTCCAACTTTGAGTTTTGCTATAGATGCATTAAACATAAATCAATTTGGAAAAGCATTGATAAATTTATTAAGTTTAATTGTTTCTTCTTTAGCCATATATTGTATATATATATTAATAGCTAAAAAGATATACTTAAAAGGTGCTGTTGGAAGTTTAGTTAGCGGTAAAAGAACTAAAAAGATTGATTTGAAAAAAGGTGATTATACAAACAGTAATGTAACAAAAACATATATATTAAAAGAATTTAGAATATTACTAAGAAATCCTATATATTTAGTACAATGTATGTTACCAGCTGTGTTATTTCCAATACTAATGATAGGAATAGCAATTATGGGAATAGTCCAAGAAGGAGGAAATATTTCAGAAATATCTACAATGATTTCTCAAGAACAAGCAAATTCAGTATTTATTGTGGCAGGAATTTTATCTCTACTACAATTTTTTGTAATGTTTATATATATTTCAGCAACAGCAATTTCAAGAGATGGACAAAATGCTACTTTTATGAAATATATACCATTGGCATTAGATAAACAGATAACGTATAAAGTTATGCCTAATATAATTATGAATATTATAACAACAATAATTTCTATGGTGATTTTTGAATACATACTTAAATTACCAATGATTCATATGATTTTGATTTTTATAGTTTCATGTATAATTATTGTTTTTGAAAGTTATCTACTAATATTAGTAGATTTAAAGAATCCAAAATTAGAATGGAGTTCAGAATATAGTGTTGTAAAACAAAATATTAATCTAGTTTGGCCAATGATTTTTGAAATTATAAATATTAGTATAATAGTATTACTTGCTTTTGTTTTGAATAAATTTAATGTAAATATATATGCTTATATAATCATAATAGCTATAATTTATTTAATAGCTACTAGACTACTATTAAAATACATAAAAAACAACCAAGAGAATTTGTTTAAAAAAATATATTAAAATACCAGACTTTAATATTAACAAAAGTAAAACGTATAAAAGAAAAAACTCTATAGATATTAGAGTTTTTTCTTTTGAATGATGATAAAAAATATAATTATAAAAAATGTAAAAAAAGAAATATATACCTTGAAAAAAACTTGAAAAAAATATAAAATATAGTTTGAATTTATAAAAATAGACAAACTTTTGGGAGGAAAGGCAAAAAATGGAAATAAAAGTATTAGTGATAATAAATCCCGCTTCGGGAAAAGGAGATATATTAGAAAAAACTGAAGAGATAAAACAAAATCTAATAAAACAAAATATGGAACCAGATATTTATTTTACTAAAAAAGAAGAAAATGCTAAGAAAATAATTGAAGAACACAAAGAAGATAAAGATTTAATATTAATATGTGGTGGAGATGGAACTTTAAATGAAGCAGTAGATGCTATTATGAGCGATGGAAATCTACAAAACATATCTGTATCTTTTGTACCACTAGGAACAACAAACGATTTTGCAAGAAGTTTAAGCATTCCAATAAAAGATATAAATGTGACAAGCAAATTACTTGAAACAAAGGCTAAAAGAACTGACATAGGAAAATTTAATGAAAATAAATTCTTCTGCTATGTGGCAGCATTTGGACTAATTACAGATGTATCATACACTACTGACATTGAGAAGAAACATAAATATGGAAGATTGGCATATTATTTAGAAGCATTAAAAAGATTAAAGAAAATACCTACATATAGGATAAAATTAAAATACGATGAAAAACATATAGAAGACGAATTTATATATGGTGGAATTACAAATTCAGAGTCAATAGCTGGTTTTAAATGGTTTGAAAGAGGAGAAATCTTGTTAGATGATGGAGAATTTGAAGGAATTTTTATTAGAAAACCAAAAAATATATTTGGATATATAAAAATATTAAGTTCGTTAATAAGAAAAGAATATAGCGAAAATGAATATATATTATCAACAAGAGCAAAAAAATATGAAATTCAATCTGAAGAAAATATTGCTTGGACAATTGACGGAGAATTTGCAGGAGATTTTAAAGATGTGACAATTAATAACGAAAAAAGAGCAATCGAATTTGCAGTTTATGAAGAAGAAAATAAAAAATATTAATTTATATTAATTAAAATACAAAAGTCAGGAGGAATATATGGAATAAATAGTATTTGTAATTCATAATAAAGGTAAAATAGAATCTGCAAAAAAAGCACTAAAAAATGTGGATTTTAAGATATTTGAATATGATTTAGAAGAACCAAGAAATGATGATATTAGATATATATCAAAAGTAGAAGTACAAGAAGCATATAAGCTAGTTAAGAAGCCATGTATTTCTATGGACAGTGGCTTCTTTATAGATGCTTTGAATGGATTTCCAAGAGCTTTTGTAAATCATGCTTTAGAAACAATAGGGATTAAAGGAATATTAAAACTAATGAAAGACGAGAAAAACAGAAAATGTTATTTTGGAGAATGCTTATCGTATTATGATGGACAGGATTTATATCAATTTATGGGAAAACATGATGGATATATTGCAGAAGAGATTTTGAGAAATGATACGAATAAAAAGTGGTCTGACTTGTGGTACATATATATTACTAAAAATTACAATAAAACTTTAGCACAGATGACAGATGTTGAAAGAGATAACAAAAAGAGAGATGAATCATCAATTGATTCATTTGAAGTTTTCGCAAATTGGTATATTAATAAAGAAAAGAATGGAAAAATCATAAAAAACATGATATAATAAATATATGCTAAGGAGGTATTGTACAAATGAATAATTTGAAAATTAGATTATTCAGACGGAGGGATATAAATGAAATCGCTCCAATTCTAATGGATAAGGATCTGAAACACACTCATAGAGGGATTTATTGCAGTAAATCAACAGATGTAGAAAGAGTTATTAAATTCTTTTTGAGAGATACTAATATGCAAACATATTCTATTGTTTTGAAAGAAAATAATGAACGACATGTAATAGGTTTCATTATAGTAGAATACATTGAGAAACAAGATAAAATATTTTTATCCTATGCACTTAATAAAGAGCATAGAAATAAAGGAATAATGACAAAAACTATTAAAAGTATGTTAAAAAAAGAATTAGAGCCATACTTTAAGGGAACAACAGTAAGTATGTACATTATTCCTAGCAATAAAGCTTCTATAAGAGTTGCGGAAAAAATAGGTGCAAAACGTAATCTTATCTATTATGAATTACAGTTATGAGAATTCGAAGTTAAACTTTGAATTCTTTTTTATATAATAGGAGAGTTCTATAATAAAAATATGATTTTTTATATAATAATATTTTAGATATATTTTAAAATATAATTTGCACACTATAAGATAAAGTGATATAATAAATTATAGGTACATTTTTTATGTGTACAAATTAATATTATTTGTACTAGATGTACATTTCTACTGTTTTAAACATAAGGAGGTATTTGCAAAATGAAGGTAGAAACAGAATTTTTACAAACAGAGGAAAATGAATCTTTAGCAAAAGGAGCAATTTCCAGAGGTGGAGCATGGATTAATAAGGAAATCTTATTAAACTATGTTTTAAAGCCACTAAAAAAAGAAATTAGAGTAAGATACGATAATATTTTACCAACTAATTTAAAAGTTTCAGGAGACAAGATAAGTATTACATATTTTACCGAAAACTTAGCTAAGTCCTTGGAAAAATTTTTCAAAGAAGATTATTATAACTACAAGAAAAAACTTAGTGAGAATGATAATACATATCCTAGATTGTTTTTTACAAGTAGTTTAAAGAATCTTGAAAAGGGAAAAATATATCCTATTATTGTTAAAGATAACGAAGGAAAGAAAACTATAAATGTGCTTGTAAAAGTTTAGAGTAAAAAGAGAAGTTAAATAACTTCTCTTTTTAGTTATGTAAAACTAAATGATACATATAAATATCTTGCAAAATCTGACAAAATATATTAAAATAAGCAAAGAATATAAATGTGGAGGAGAATAGAGTTGAATACATCAGCAGAGATAAAAGAACAAGAAAAATTTATAGAAAAAGTAAAAAAAATAAATGAGGGGAAAAAGTTAAAATATACAATTCTTACAATGGGATGCCAATTAAATGAAAATGATTCAGAAAAATTATGTGGTATGTTAGAAAAGATGGGATATGAAAGAACTGAAAAAACAGAAGAATGTGATATATCTGTATTTAATACATGCTGTGTAAGAGAAAATGCTGAAGATAAGTTGTTTGGTAAACTTCGGTGAACTAAAAAGGCTAAAAGAAGAAAAAGGGATAATAATTGCAATTGGTGGATGTATGATGCAAGAAAAACATATAACTGATAAGATAAAAGAAAGTTATCCTTTTGTAGATGTTATATTTGGAACACATACTCTTCATAAATTCCCAGAAGATATATTTAAAGCTATAGAAGAAAAAAGAAAAATAGAAGATGTAATAGATATTGATGGTAAAACTTATGAAGGATTACCAATAAAAAGAGATAGTAATATAAAAGCTTCTGTAACAATAATGAATGGATGTAATAATTTTTGTAGTTATTGTATTGTTCCATATGTTAGAGGAAGAGAAAGAAGTAGAGAACCAAAAGCAATAATAGAAGAAGTAAAAGAGCTTGCAAAACAAGGATACAAAGAAATAACTTTATTAGGCCAAAATGTAAATTCATATTTAAGAGTTGAAAGAGAAAAAAATATTCCATTTGAAGAATATAATGGAGTAAATTCTTTTGCTAAATTGTTAATAGAAATTAATAAAATAGAAGGTATTGAAAGAATAAGATTTGTGTCACCACATCCAAAAGATTTTACAGATGATGTAATAGAAGCAATAGCAAATTGCAAAAAGGTTTGCAAACTAGTGCATCTTCCACTTCAATCTGGAAATACAAAAGTTTTAAAAGAGATGAATAGAAAATATACAAAAGAACAATATTTAAATCTTGTAGAAAAAATGAAAAATAAAATACCAAATTTAACATTATCAACAGATATTATAGTTGGTTTCCCAGGAGAAACAGATGAGGAGTTTGAAGATACTTTAGATGTTGTAAGAAAAGTAAATTTTGAACAAGTATATATGTTTATCTATTCTAGAAGAGTTGGAACTCCAGGAGATAGAATGGAAAATCAAGTTCCAGAAGACATAAAACATATAAGATTTAATAAGCTAAAAGCTCTAGTTGAAAGCCAAATTGAAGAAAACAATAAAAAATATCTAGGTACAAAGCAAATGGTATTAGTAGAAGGAACAAGCAAAAATAATCCTAATATGTTAACAGGAAGAACAGATAGCAATAAGGTTGTGATTTTCGAAGGAGATAAAGATTTAATAGGTAAATATATAGAATTAGAGATTATATCTGAACATATGTGGTATTTAAAAGGAAAAATAAAATAGAAAAAAGAAGAGAGGAAAGAAATATGGCAGAGTTTTCACCAATGATGCAAAGGTATCTTGAAACTAAAGAAGAGTACAAGGATTGCATTTTGTTCTATAGACTAGGTGATTTTTATGAAATGTTTTTTGATGATGCTATAACTGCATCAAGAGAACTAGAACTCACACTTACAGGAAAAGATTGTGGACAAGAAGAAAGAGCACCAATGTGTGGGGTTCCACATCATGCAGCAGAAATATATGTTTCTAGATTAATAAATAAGGGATATAAAGTTGCAATATGTGAACAATTAGAAGATCCAAAAAAAGCAAAAGGAATTGTTAAAAGAGGAGTTATAAGAGTAGTAACACCGGGAACTTTAGTTGATAGCAATATGCTTGAGGAAAGAAAAAACAATTATATAATGGCAATATATAAATCTGGAATATATTTTGGAATAAGTATATGTGATATTTCTACAGGAGAATTCTATGCTTCAGAAATAAAAGATAATGACAACTTCTCAATGCTTTTAGATGAGATAGCAAGATATACTCCATCAGAATTAGTAGTTAATCAAATGATGGGGGATAGTAAAGAAGAAATAGCAAAAATAAAAGAAAGATTTGAAAATGTATATATAACTAAATTTAATGATAAATTCTTTAAAAGTGATTTGAATAGTTTAAATTTAAGATTTAATATAGCTACAACAGAAGGAAAAGAAATTTTTAATCTAGAAGAAAGAAAGTTATTAATTTCTTCAATAAATGGATTAATAGAATATATTGAACAAACTCAAAAAACAAGTTTAGATCATATAAACAAAATTAGTGTTTATCAATTATCTAAATATATGGCATTAGATATAAATGCAAGAAGAAATCTTGAAATAACAGAAAAACTAAGAGATAAATCTAAAAAAGGAACTCTTTTATGGGTATTAGATAAAACATCTACATCAATGGGAGGAAGATTACTTAGAAGATGGCTAAATGACCCTTTAATTGATGTGAAGGAGATAAATGCGAGACTAGAAGCGGTAAGTGAATTAAAAGATAATCTTATGCTTAGAGGAGATATTATAGAAAATTTAAAGAAGGTTTATGATATAGAAAGATTATCAGCAAAAATGACATATGGAAATGCCAATGCCAGAGACATGCTTACACTAAAAAATTCTTTAATGAAATTACCAGAGCTAAAAAGTATTTTAAAAAATACTAATTCAGAAATGTTAAAAGATTTATATAATAAATTAGATGAATTACAAGATATCTATTTATTAATAGAAAAAGCTATAGTAGATGACCCACCAATGACTATAAAAGATGGTGGAATAATAAAACTGGGATATGATGAAGAAATAGACAAATTAAAAACAGCACAAACAGATGGAAAGAAATGGTTAATTGAATTAGAAGCAAAAGAAAAAGAAGAAACAGGTATTAAGAATTTAAAAATTGGATTTAATAAAGTTTTTGGGTATTTCTTAGAAGTTACTAAATCATATCTAAGCCAAGTTCCAGATAGATATATAAGAAAACAAACTTTAACAAATGCAGAAAGATATATAACAGAGGAATTAAAGAATCTAGAAAACCAGATTTTAGGTGCAGAAGAAAAAGTCGTTAATTTGGAATATGATGCATTTGTAGAAATTAGAAACGAAATATCTAAAAATATTATAAGATTGCAAAGAACAAGTGAAGTAGTATCGACATTAGATGTTTTAACTTCATTTGCTACAGTGGCAGAAGATATGAATTATTGTAGACCAGAAATGGATAGTACAGGAGTTATTGACATAAAAAACGGAAGACATCCAGTTATTGAAAAAATATTAGGTGCGGGCAGCTTTATTGAAAATGATACTTATCTTGATAAAGAAGAAAATAGATTAGCTATAATTACAGGTCCAAATATGGCAGGTAAATCTACATATATGAGACAAGTTGCTTTGATTACATTAATGGCTCAAGTACGGAAGCTTTGTACCAGCAGAAAGCGCGAAAATAGGAGTTGTAGATAAGATATTTACAAGGGTAGGAGCTTCTGATGATTTAAGTATGGGACAAAGTACGTTTATGGTAGAGATGATGGAAGTTGCTTCAATATTAAAAGAAGCTACGTCTAATAGTTTAATAATATTAGATGAAATAGGTAGAGGTACTTCAACATATGATGGATTATCTATTGCATGGGCAGTCGCAGAATATATTGCTGATAAAGAAAAATGTGGAGCAAAGACTTTATTTGCAACACATTATCATGAATTAACTGAATTAGAAAATAAGCTAGAGGGAATTAAAAATTATTCAATCGCTGTAAAAGAAAAAGGAGAAGATATAATATTCTTACGAAAAATCGTAGAGGGGGGAACTGATGAAAGTTATGGTATACATGTTGCAAGATTAGCAGGAGTTCCAAAGGCGGTTACAAAAAAAGCCAATGAAATATTACGCTCATTGGAAAGAAAAAATATTATGACTGGAAAGAAACAGGAAAAACAAGATAAAAAGCAAGTAGAAGGTCAATTTGATTTATATAATTATAAATTAGCAGAAATTGCTCATGAGATAGATAAAATTAATTTAAATGAACTTACTCCAATAGATGCTTTAAATACTTTGGTTAAAATCAAAGAAAAAATGAAATAATACAGAAATAAGTGATTGCAAAAAACAACTTAATATGATATTGTATTGTCAGATTTATGAGAAAGGAAGATTTATATGAAAAATGAAAATAAAGTAAATAATATACTTATGATAACTGCATTTCCAACTTATGGTGCAGGAAGTGGAGTTCAAGTAACCGCACTTGCCAATTCATATAAAAATGAAGGAAAAAAAGTAACAATTATTACAGGAAATAATAAAACTGATTTTGAGAAAATACCTGGAGTAAAATATCATGTAGTTCCATTTACAGCAGAAGAAGAAAATCCAGAGAAAATACCTGGACAATGTAAATTTAACTATTTAATGTTTACTACACATACTGAAAGCACTGCTAATTTCTGGGATGCAAGCTTAGAGCAAATTAAAGAATATGAAAAAGCTTTCAGAAAAGCAATAAATGAAGAAGTGAAAGAAGAGAAACCAGATGTAATACATGCACAACACAATTGGATTTCAACAAGCATTGCTACAGAAACAAATATTCCTGTGATAACTACAATTCATGGAACAGATTTAATGGGATTTGAAAGAAGCAAAAAAGAATTAAAAAGAGTAAAAGAAGAAATGAAAGCAGAGAAGGATCCTGCAAAACTACAAAAATTAAAACAAGAAGAGGAAAAATATAATCTATATATAGAACATTCAAACAGAGCAGCAATAAATGCAAAGAAAATAATAGTTATATCAGAAGATCAAAAAAATAGATTTGAAACTTTATTTCCACTTGCAGCTAAAAAAGTAGAATTAGTAGAAAATGGATATGATACTAAGAAATTCTATGTTGACAATAGCCTTACTAAAGAAGAAGTTTTAGGAGATTTAACATCACAAAACAAAGATAATCAAAAAATAGATTTAGATTATGATAAATTAGTTGTTTTTGTTGGTAAATTTGCAGATTTTAAAGGAATTGATGTATTATTAGATTCGGCAAAAATATATGAGCAAAAAATGAAAGAAGAAGGCAAAAAGGTTGAAACAATAATTGTTGGTTCTGGTCAATTAGAAGGAACTTTAAAGAAACAAGCAAAAGATTTAGAATTAGAAAATGTAGATTTTGTAGGTAGAAAAAATACTGAAGAAGTAAATAAAATACAAAATTTAGCAGATGTATCTTTAATACCTTCAAGAAATGAGCCATTTGGACTAGTAGTTGTGGAAGGAATGGCTTGTGGACATCCTGTTATAGCTACAAATTCAGGAGGAATTCCAGGTATATTAAATTCTGACAATCAAGATATTAGTGATAAAAGTAAAACATATGTTACACCTTTAGGAGTTTTAGTTCCTATGGATGATTCAAAAGCATTAGGGGAAGCAGTTTGTGATGTGTTAGACGAAAAAGTTAAATTTAATAATAAATATATTGCAGATTATGCAAAAGAACATTATGCACAAGAAAAAGTTACAAAAAATATATTAAATATATTTGAAGAAGCTAAAGAAATTGATACAAATAAAGAAATGGATGAAAGATAATAATAAAAGGTCGTTAAAAGCGACCTTTTATTATTTATATTTCTTGTTTATTTCAAATCTCAATCCTAGGCTTAAACTCATATTTATTTAGTAAAATTAATCCGTAAGCTGAGAATATATCATTGGATGCCAAATTTAGAATAAAGATATATTGAGAAAGTAAGAAAATTTAAAAATATAAATATTACATTTTTATAAAAATTAATACATTTATTGAAATTACTTAAAATAAATTATAAATGAGAAATGATAATAAGTAAAAATAGTGAAAATAAATGATTTAGATAAGAATAAAAATCAATAAAGCACTTGACGATTACAAACAAGTGTTTTAAAATATACCGTACAATAATATCATATAAATTGTAATAGACACACTAAGCAAAGAAGAGCTAAATTATACAAATATGTTATTATAAGTAAGAATTGCAAGGAAGTGATACCTATGAAATTTGAAAAGTCAAAACTATTAGAATTAAAAGAAAAGTTTGATTCTATCATTAATACAGAGGAAAAAGATAATATAGAATTTTGGTATGCAAGGGATTTACAGATTCAATTAGGATATAAAAGATGGGAAAACTTTTTTGAGACAATAAAAAAAGCAATGCAATCTTGTGAAAACGCTAATATACCTATAGAAAATCATTTTCGTAATGTCACGAAAATGATAAATTTAGCCAAAGGTGCAAAAAGGCCTATACGAGACTATATGCTTACAAGATATGCTTGTTATTTAATAGCTTAAAATGGTGACTCTAAAAAAGAGGAAATTGCATTTGATCAAACATACTTTGCAGTACAAACTAGAAAACAAGAAATAATAGAGGATAGAATCAAATTAAAGAATCGATTAGAAGCAAGAGAAAAATTAAAAGATCAGAAAAGCAGTTATCTAAAAATATTTATGAAAGAGGAGTAGATGACTTAGGATTTGCAAGAATTCGTTCTAAGGGAGATTCCGCGTTATTTGGTGGATTGAATACAATGCAGATGAAAAGGAAATATGGTATCAAAGAAAATAGACCACTTGCAGTTTTTTTGCCCACATTAACAATAGCAGCTAAAAATCTAGCAACAGAAATGACGAATTACAATGTAACTGAAAAAGATATTTATGGTGAGGAAAGTATAACTGATGAGCATGTAGATAATAACTTAGGTGTAAGAGATATGTTAAATAAAAGAGGGATAAAACCTGAAAATTTAAAACCTGCTGAAGACTTGAAAAAATTAGACAGAAGAGACAAATCTGAAAGTAAAAAAATAGCTAATAACGATAAATTACCAAAAGAAGATAATGAACATACAAAAAACTATGATGATATATATTCACCAGAAAATATTAGTTTATTAGGTGAAGATATAGATATATTTAAACAGTAGAATATTGGAACAAAAGTCTTAAACAAAGAAAAAGGAGAGGTCGCAAGTTGCGACCTTTGTTTAATTAAATTTCAATCCTTGGCTGATATTTTTCAAGCCACATATTTACTTGGCACAAATATGCCATAAGCTGAGGTCCTGTCATTAATTGACCAAACCATGGTCTTGTAAAAGCATTCCCATTAGTTTCTAAAATTTCTAATATATATTCTCTATTTAATATATTATTAATAGGAGCATTTTTGTTTTCCATTATTTTTGTAAGCATTTCTTTTACTTTTTTTAGGTAAGTAGGGTTATGAGTTTTTGGATATGGAGACTTCTTTCTATCAACTATTTCAGAAGGAAGAAAATCTTTGCAAACATATCTAAGAAGACCTTTTTCTCTACCTTTTAAAGCTTTCATTTCCCAAGGTATATTCCATAGATATTCTGCTAATCTGTAATCACAAAATGGAACCCTGATTTCAAAGCCAGAATACATTGCCATCCTATCAGAACGTTCTAGAAGTGTTTGCATAAACCAGTTCAGTGTTAAATAAGATATCTTTCTTTTTTCTTTTGTTTCAGGAGAATCACTGTCTAAAGTAACAACTTCATCTAGATTTTCTTGATATCTGTAATCAATATATTCTTTTAAATTAACTTTTTTAGAAATTTCAGGATTTAGAAGATGTTGTCTTTCGGATATTGCTATAGACCAAGGAAAAGTATTACTTTCTAAAGCATCTTTTCTAAAGAACCAAGGATATCCTCCAAATATCTCATCTGCACATTCGCCGAGTTAAGGTAACTGTTTTTTCTTTTTTTACTTCTTTGCAAAAAAGTAGGAGAGAGGAATCAACATCAGCCATTCCGGGAACATCACGAGCAATCATAGCATCTTCTAGAGAAGTAGCTAGTTCAGGAGTATCTAATACTATTTCATGATGAGTTGAATATAAATTTTTAGTCATAAGCTTGATATAGTAATCATCCGAATTTGGCTGAAAATCGCTTTTAACGAAATTTTTATCATTATCTAAGTAAGTTATAGAATAAGTTTCTAAAGGAGGAAATCCTTTCTTTTGATAATAATCAGAAGCAAATTTTGATATAATACTTGAATCTAATCCGCCAGATAGAAAAGTACATAAAGGAACATCAGATACTAATTGTTTTGTTATAGCATCATTTAAAAGAAAACGTATTTTTTCACAAGTGGTCCCAAGACTATCTTGATGTTCTTTAGAAACTAATTTCCAATATCTAAAGGTTCTAAATCCGATTAGAATTCCATATTACAAAATGAGCTGGCTTTATTTCAAATATATTTTTAAATACTGTAAATCCAGGTGTATGAGCTGGACCAATTCCAAATAGTTCTGAAATTCCGCTTCTATCTAAAACTTTTTCTATACCAGGATATTTAAAAAGTCCTTTTATTTCTGAAGAAAAAACCAATGTATTATTATAAATTGTATAAAATAAAGGTTTTACTCCAAAATGATCTCTAGCTAAGAATAATTCTTTCTTTTTAGAATTCCAAACTGCAAAAGCAAAAATTCCATTTAAATGCTTAACTACATCATTGCCATAAAATATGTAGCTTTTTAATAATATTTCTGTATCAGAATGTGAATCAATTTTAAAGCCATTTTCTTCTAGAACTTCTCTTAATTCTTTTGTATTATATATTTGACCATTATATACAATTGTGAATTCTCCAAAAGAATATTTTTTTGTCATTGGTTGTTTTCCGACCTTTTGGGTCTATTACAATTAATCTTTTGTGACCTAAACAGACATTGTCTTCTATGTAATATCCTTCTTCATCAGGTCCTCTTTTTGAAAGTTCATTATTCATATCTTTTATAATTTTATCTTTTTGAGTAATATTACTAGAAAAACTCGAAAATCCAACAAAACCACACATAGTTAACCTCCATAAATTAGTAATAATATATTCTATGCAAAAAAATGATAAAAATTAATTGATTTTTTTAAAATGATGTAGTAAACTAAAATGTGGTAAAGGGGAATAGAAATGGTAGTAAAAAATATATTTAAACATTTAGCATTAATTACACATCATAAATGGATAGTATTCAAATTATGTTGCAGATTAGGAAAATATTGGAGAGGGATTACACATGACCTTTCAAAATACTCACCAACTGAATTTTTTGAAAGTATTAAATATTATACTGGTACACATTCTCCAATAAATGAGGCGAGGAAATATAAAGGATATTCAGATGCATGGTTACATCATAAAGGAAGAAACAAACATCATGCTGAGTATTGGGTAGATGAAGCATCACCTAATTCAACTCCAGTATTACCATATAAGTATGCTGCAGAGATGATATGTGATAAGTTAGCAGCTGGAATTATATATGAAGGAAAAAATTGGACCAAAGAATATGAACTAGAATATTGGAATAATGAAAAAGACCAAATTATTTTAAATGACAAAATGAAAGAATTTATAACAGCAGTTTTAGAAGATGTAGCAGAAAAAGGTATAGAAAAATCAATAACTAAACAAAATGTTTATGAAAAATATAAAAAATATTGTTGTTAAGGATAAAATAGCTATTGACAAAAATAAAAAATACTTGTATAATTTTATAGTGACTAAAATATATTAGTTATTTAAATAAGTAAAAATTGAAATAGATATATAACATATCTTGAGCAAGGAGGGAATTTAGATGGCACAACCAAAAAGAAGATGGTCAAAAGCAAGAACACATGCAAAAAGATCAACATGGAAAAAAGAAAATCCAACATTTTCTAGCTGTCCACGTTGCCACGAACCAATAATGCCACATAGAGTTTGCAAAAACTGTGGATATTATGATGGAAAAGAAGTAGTAGCTAAAAAAGAAACTGAAAATGCTTAATAAAAAACACTTGTATATATGCAAGTGTTTTTTAAGTGCTTTGATTATTGACAAATTTTGAAGTATGAGGTAAACTAAAAATATGACAAGATGTCACAGAAAGAGGTGTTAAAAAATGCCAAAGGAGACTTTTTTTAATTTAAATCCTGAAAAACGAAGAAAAATAGAAGAGGCTATTTTAGAAGAGTTTTCTAAAACTCCAATAGAAAAAGCGTCTATTAGCAACATTATAACTAATGCTAATATTCCAAGAGGAAGTTTTTATCAATATTTTGAAGATAAAGAAGATGCAATAAAATATATAATAGAAAACTTCATAGAAACAGAGCAAAAGAAAATGTGCGAAATATTGAAAAGCACAAATGGAAATATTTTTGATGCTTCTTTATCTATTTTTGATCATATAATTGAAAGAGCAATGATTCCAGAAAAATTTAAACTATATAAAAATATTTTTAGTGAACTTAGAAGAAATAATACCAATTTCTTTAAAGTAAAAAAAGAGAATTTAAAAAATAATATGGAATTATGTATAAATAAAGAAATGTTTAAGTTTGAAAATGATGAAGAATTATATTCGTTTTTAGAAATAGTTAATTGTATAACAAGAATTGCAATTTTAGATGTTGTTTCAAAAAGAAAAACAGATAAAGATGCAAAAGAAAATTTAAAAAGACAATTAGACATGTTGAAATTTGGAGTTTTAAAATAAAATTATATTAGATACTATATATTTTTTACAATATATGTTATATTATTTGTAGAAGAAGGTGGGATTATGTGGAAAAAATTTTTAAAGAAATCTGGATGGACTGATATTATAGTATCATTAATTTTTATATTATTTGGAATAATACTTGTAACAAGACCAGAAGCAATAATATCAATTTTTTCATTAGTAGTTGGAATGATTTTTGTTGCAATTAGTTTATTTAAGATAGTAGAATATTTTTCTACTGATAAAAAAGATAGATATCTATTAGCAATTTCATTAATAGCAATAATTACTCGGAATAGTAATAATGTTTTGCACAGATATAATTTTATCTATATTTAGAATAATTATAGGAATCTGGATAATATATAGTGGTATTATGAATTTAAGAACTGTTTGGATATGGAAAGATTTAAATTCTAGATTATGGCTGTTTTCTTTAGTAATAGCAGTAATTATGATTTTTGCTGGAGTATATATATTAATATATAATGGAGCAATACTTCAAACTATAGGAATTATAATAGTAGGATATGGAATTATGGATATTGTCCAAAATATTATTTTTATTAAAAAAGTAGATGATTATTTAGAATAGAGAATATAAAAGATAATAAACCTATATTAGTATATTTTTAACTAATATAGGTTTATTTTTATATAATGCACATTTTAGTTATTACACATATTATTCATATAGAATTTTCTTTCAGCAAGTTTATCTTGAATACCTCTTAAAGCTTCACCAAATCTTTGGAAGTGAACAACTTCTCTTTCTCTTAAATATCTTAATGGATCGATAACATCAGGATTATCTTTACATAAATCAATTAATTTTTCATAAGTTGCTCTTGCTTTTTGTTCAGCAGCTAAGTCTTCTTGTAAGTTAGCAATAGGATCTCCCTTACAAGCTAGTGCAGTTGCATTAAATGCATTTCCAGCAGCTGATTGAGGATAAACGTCTACACCATGGTCTGTATAATATGCACTCAATCCTGCTTTTTCTATTTCTTCAATAGTAGCATTTTTTGTTAATTGATGAACAATAGTGCCAACCATTTCTAAATGTGCTAATTCTTCTGTACCAACATCATTTAAAATTGCTTTAGCTTTTTGATCAGGCATTCCAAATCTTTGTGAAAGATAACGAAGAGCTGCACCTATTTCACCATCAGGGCCACCGTATTGAGATATTATTACTTTTGCAAGTTTAGGGTCAGTACATTTAATGTTTATTGGATATTGTAGCATTTTGTTATAAGTCCACA
>CAMFER010000017.1 GCA_945949485.1 uncultured Clostridium sp.
AAAATTTTTTAAAAAAATTTCATTTTTCTATTGACTTTTCATAGTTGGTCTCCATAATTATTTTATTCTTTTTAAATATATAAGAAGAGTACTGTTGACATAATTATTTGTGCGATGTATAATATACTTACTTCTTCTATAGAAGTTAGAAAGAAATTGAAATTATGTCAATACCTTATACTTATCTCAACATCTCCGATGTTAGAGACATTTATATTACATTAAATGGTACTGAAAAGAATTTTTCTAGTTTTGAAAAACAAGCAACATCAATTGCTTCAAAGTCAAAAGGTGGATGCTATATCTTCAAAAATGAAGATGCATTATTTGACTTGTTTAAATCAGTATTTCCTGATGAACTTAAAGCAAGAAAAATTACACTATTTGGTGAACTTGTTCAGTTAATTTAATTGTAATATATAATCAATTAAAGTTCTAACATTTGTAAATTTACTAGTTAGAACTTTTTTGATATATTATTTAATCTATTATCTTGTAAATCCTTTTGTTTCTCTATTGGTATTTTTGCATCTTAGATTATTTAATTTTTTAGAAGATATATTATATTTCTTTTTATCTCCGAAAATTCTATTTTCTTTAATATTTTTTTGGAAAATCTTAGCATATCTTAACATGAATTCATTTGCCTTGTTTTTGTCTCTTGGTACGATTACTACTCTACCTTTATTCTTTTTATTAGTATAATCAATTACTTCTGTTTTTAAAGTGAAACTTGATTCTTCCATAACTGCGGCTATCATATTATCATCTATTGCTTGTTTAAACATTGATATATCATTAAAGCCATTTCCTATACACATATATCCGAAATTCTGGCTTTAATATTCTTGATATTGCCTTTACAGCTTCTCCTTTGCTTATATCTTTTGGAGCTATGTCTAACCTATAATTTCCATTTTCTTTTTTAGGAAATTTTGTCTTATCCATATCTGTCCAAAATCCATTTTCATTTGCAAATTCAGCTACTTTACACATTTGCTCTTTAGTACCAGCTAGAGTAATCTTAGTCAAATCTCCTTTTTCTATTCTATTTCGTATATCTTCATCATATTCTACTTTACTACTTTTTGCATAATATGTTTTTACACTATCTTCAGGTGAAGCATATATTTTATCTCCATCAGTATATCTAATTAAATCGATATCCCCACCTAAATTTATAAATTCTTTTATTACATTTCTTGATTCAACTATAGGTAATGTCTTTTTTATTAAAAATTCTCCTGTTGGTGTATATTTAACAATTGCTCCATTATCTCCAATTATCAGTTTTGGAACACCAAAAGCTCTTTTTCTAAAATCTTCTTCAATATCTCCTACTGTTCTTCCTGTTATTGGTATAACCATACCTTCCGTTAATTTTACCAATCTAAGTATATTGTTTAGATTTTTATTATCTAAATTTAGAGTGCCATCTTTGTCTGTAAATATTATAAATTTAGGTCTTTTTATTTTCTTATTAATACTTCTTTCTCCTTTATTTTTGTTCATTATATTCTCCCTCATATTTATTAATAATACCACATTACTCTATTTAATACAAGCTTTAATTAATCCAACAAATAAAGGAGCTGGTCTATTAGGTCTTGATTTTAATTCTGGATGGAATTGTGAAGCTACAAAATATGGATGCAATTTTTGATTTAATTCAACTATTTCTACTAATTCTCCATTTGGAGATGTTCCTGAAACAATTAATCCTTTTTCTTCTAATTTTTCCCTATAATCATTGTTATATTCAAATCTATGTCTATGTCTTTCTGAAATCTCTTTTTCTTTGTATAAATTACTTACTATTGATCCCTCTTTTAATATACATGGATATGCTCCTAATCTCATCGTTCCACCTTTTTTTACGACTTTTTTCTGTTCTTCCATTATATGAATTACAGGGTTTTTTGTTTTATTATCAAACTCTGCTGAATTTGCATCTTTTATTCCTAATACATCTCTTGCATATTCAACTACAGCCATTTGCATACCTAGACATATACCTAAAAACGGAATTTTATTTTCTCTAGCATATTTAATTGTTTCTATCTTTCCTTCTATTCCTCTATTTCCAAATCCTCCTGGAACTATTATCCCATCATATTTTGATAGTTTTTCTTTTGCTGTGTCTTTATTTATTTTTTCAGAATCTACCAATTCTATCTTCACAGTAACTCCATTTTCAAAACCTGCGTGATGTAAACTTTCTATTACTGATATATATGAATCTTCTAGTGTAATATATTTTCCTACTATAGCTATCTTAACATTCTTACTCTTATCCACTTTTCTTATCTTATCCACCATTTTTTCCCAATTTATATTATCTGGTATGTATCTATCAAGTCTTAAATGATTGCATACTTCTCTTGCCAATCCTTCTTCTTCTAAATTAAGTGGAACGGCATATAAACAATCTGCTGTCTTGTTTTGTATTACACTTGTTTTCCTTACATTACAAAACATTGCTAATTTTTCTCTTATACTGTTTGGTATATCTGTTTCTGTTCTACATACTAATATATCTGGTTTTATTCCCAGACTTTGTAATTCTTTTACTGAATGTTGTGTTGGTTTTGATTTTATTTCATTTGATCCAGAAATATATGGTAATAATGTTACATGAATATACATTACATCTTCTGGATTTTTTTCTAATCCAACTTGTCTTATTGCTTCTATAATAGATAGACCTTCTATATCTCCTATCGTTCCTCCTATTTCTGTTATTACTATATCAATATCTGTATCTTCAAATTTATATATTCTGTCTTTTATTTCATTTGTTATATGAGGAATTACTTGAACAGTCTTTCCTAGATAATCGCCTCTTCTTTCCCTCTCAATTACTGTTGAATATATTTTTCCCATTGTCACACTAGAATTAGCTGTTAGATTCTCATCAATAAATCTTTCATAATGCCCTAAATCCAAATCTGTTTCTGCACCATCATCAGTAACAAATACTTCTCCATGTTCACATGGATTCATAGTCCCTGGATCTACATTTATATATGGATCAAACTTTTGTATTGTTACTTTATATCCTCTATTTTTTAATAATCTTCCTAACGATGCTGCAGTTATACCTTTTCCTAATCCAGATACAACTCCACCTGTTACAAAAATATACTTAGTATTCATTTCTTCCTCCTTATATTTTGAAATAAAAAAAGATTTAAAAAATTCCCAAAAATTGGTTTTTTTTAAATCTATTAATAGTTTAACACTTTCAAATATTTTTTACAAGTATTTTTTATAATTTTAAATATTTTCTACCTCTATATATTCAATTTACATATATCCATTGTTTTTACACGCGTATTTTATTTTCATAGACTATATACCCAATATATAAGGATTTTCTTTACTACCTTCTCCTCCTTTTATAACAACCCCTGCTTTTAATGTAAATACTGGATATAAACCATATGTTTCTGAATCTGAAGAAATTCCATTTTTGGTATGAATATAACAAATTCTTGAACCAACCATAGTATATATCCTATCATCATTATCTTTTTTATATGCATAGCAAATTCCAAACATTGTTGAAGTTTGGTTAGAAACAACACTACCATGTGAAGCTAGCCAATAATCTTTATCATAATAATCTATTTTTAAATCTTTCATTTTATCTCTATCTTCACTCCAATTATTATCACTATTTTTAAATATTCCATTATATTCTGACATATAATCATAATCACTTGTAAAATAATCTGTTGCCTTTAAATTTTTATCAGCCGGATTACTTCCTACACATCTTGCATCTGTTGCATAATCTGGATTTAGATAATTCATTGCTTTATTATTTAACATACTTACAGCATTATTGATTGAATTTTTAGCTATTTCAAAAGCTTCTTGTGTGCTACTACTTTTTCCTGTTCCATTTCCGATCTCAACATCTTCAACAGTATTCATTGTTACTATTTGTAATCCATAACTAGAACTGTTATCCCATAACACACAACATAATCTCGTCACTCCATTTTTATCAACGTAATTAACATAGTCTCCCGCTACTAATTTATTTTCAGCATAAATTACTTTATAATCATCCAATTTTCCTTCAAAAATATATTGCAGTTCATTTGTTGTAATTGTTCCTGTTTCTTTATCAACTTTACTATCATCATCAATCATATCTTTTTTCTTTAATTCTTCTATTACATCATCAATAGAAGGATTTCTATTTTTTCCCTCTGCATCTATGATTGCAACATCAATTTGTTCTTCCCATTGTGCACGTTCTGTATCACTTTTGGTCTCTTGTGACTGTTTAATAATTCCATTATCACCTATCAATGCTCCAATTGTTATTCCTGCTAAAATAATTAAGACAACAATCATTACTATTAGTGCAATTAAAGTTATACCATTATTATTTTTAAATTTATTATTTTTTTCATTTTCTTTTCTTTTCTCTAGTTTTAGTATTTTTTATTTTTGAAAAACATATATTACATATATACACCATATGGAGTATTAATTTAATAGCACTCCATATGGAGTAAAAAATCAACCCCAAACAGAGTAATTTTCTATAATCAGTATGAGGTGAGTGAAAATGAATACAAGAATGAGAGATTTGAGAGAAGATAAGGACTTAACACAAAAAGAATGCGCAGAAATAGCTTATATATCTAAAAATTCATATATAAGATATAAAAAATTCCTCCATTAGATATATTAATAAAATTTGCAAAATATTACAATGTATCAATTGATTATATTGCCAAATTAACAAACATAAAGAAGCCTTACGCAAGAATAAAATAATTTTATTTATACTTTTCTTTTTTACTATTTTATTAAAATTGTGTTATAATAATTCCAAAAAGAAATAAAGGAGTGATTTTATATGTCAACACCACATAATGAAGCAAATTTAGGTGAAATTGCAAAAACTGTAATAATGCCAGGAGATCCATTAAGAGCAAAATATATTGCTGAAAATTTTTTAGAAGATTATAAACTTGTTAATAAAGTTAGGGGAGTTTATGCTTATACTGGTAAATATAAGGGAAAAGAAATTACTGTTATGGCTTCTGGTATGGGAATGCCAAGCATGGGTATTTATTGTTATGAGTTATTTAAATTCTACAATGTAGAAAATATTATACGAATTGGTTCGTGTGGAGGATATAAACCAGATTTAAAACTTTTTGATGTAATCTTAGCAGATAAAGTATTTAGTGAGAGTAATTTTGCTTTAACTTTAAATAATGAAGTTTGTCATATTGTTGAAGCTGATAGCGATTTAAATAATATAATTAGTTCTACTGCAACTGAAGAAAATATTAATATTGTTAAAGGCAATACTGTCTGTACAGATTGCTTTGATGTATATATGACAGATGTAAATAATTTTTTGGAAAGAGTCCCTAAGGATTTAGATCCAGTTGGTGCAGAAATGGAAGCTTTTGCATTGTTCTATGTTGCAAAAATATTAAATAAAAAAGCTGCATGTCTAATGAGTGTAGTTGATTCTAAATATATAAAAGAAATTGCTACACCTGAAGAAAGACAAACTGGATTAAATAAAATGATTAAGCTTGCTTTAGATAGTAGTTTAAAATTATAAAAGAATAATAAAAATATGTAGAAATTTATAGTTTGCCATTTCTTTATCATTATTTTATTATTATTAAATTTCTATTTCTCACAACATTAAAAACCACTTTTTCAAGTGGTTTTTTACTTTTTCTACTTTTATTTTCTTCTATATTATTTTTTTATTGATAATATTTTGTATTTCATAACTCCTGCTGGTGCATTTACTTCTACAACATTGTTTCTTTTTGCTCCAAGTAATGCAGCTCCTAGAGGTGATTCATTTGATATTTTATTTTCTGCTAAGTTAACTTCTGTAGAACCTACTATTGTATATTCTATTTTTTCATCAAATTCCATGTCTAATACTTTAACAATATTTCCTACTTGTACTGTTTCTGTATCAATATCTTTTTCATCAATTATTTTAGCATATCTAACTTTATTTTCTAATTCTGCTATTTTAACTTCATTTTCTGCTTGAGCATTTTTAGCTTCATCATATTCAGAATTTTCTGATAAATCTCCAAATCCTAAAGCAACTTTGATTCTTTCAGCAATTTCAGCTCTTCTTTCTGTTTTTAAATAGTTTAATTCTTTCTCTAAATTATCAAATCCCTCTTGTGTTAACAAAACTTCTTTTTCTTCCATTTTAATGTTCTCCTTTCATATGTATTTCTAATATTTTATCTTACATATTATATACATTTTAAAAAAATCTTTTACTATATTACGGCAAAAAATGAAATTTGTCAAGCAAATCTCATTTTTTATATAATTTAATATATTATTATATTATTCCTTTGTATTAATTATTTATTCCTTTATTAGCTTTTTAGCACCTTTCATATAGTCATATCCTGAAAATATTGTTGCAATAACTTGTATTACCATCATAATTGTAACTATAAAGTTTAACACCATATCTCCACCTTCTAGTGTCCCTGTAAAACATTCTCCAAATGCATTTAAATCTAAAAATGCTAAAATAATTGCTATTACCTGTGTTACAGTCTTTATTTTTCCCCATTTTGAAGCAGCAATTACTTTTCCACCTTTTTCAACTGCAACTAGTCTATATCCTGATACCATAAATTCTCTAGCCAATACTATAATTGGTATCCATGCTGGTAATTTTGCCATTTCAACTAACATCATCATCGCTGATAATACTAATATTTTATCAGCTAGTGGATCTAAGAATTTACCAAATGTTGTTACCTGATTATTTTTTCTTGCTAAATATCCATCTAATTTATCTGTTATAGATGCTATTATAAATATTAAATCTACTAATAACCATGTTATTGGTATCCCTAAAAAATCTCCTCTAATATTAAAGAATGGAATTATAACCATTATCGGAACTAATATTATTCTAAATATTGTTAATTTATTTGGTAAATTCATAACTTCCTCCTATTTTTTTAATAATTCTATTGCTTTTTGTAGTTGAGTATCTTCTTCATGATTTATATCTAACTCATTCTTTACTGTATCTGGTAATTCTACTGTTTCATCTGGTTCTATTCCTACTTTATTAATTTTAGTTCTATTAGGTGTTAAATATTCCTCTGTTGTTATTTTTAATCCACTACCATCTCCTAAAGTTAATACTTGTTGAATTACACCTTTTCCATAAGTCTTAGTTCCAACTATTTTTGCTTTTTCTAAATCTTTTAGCGCTCCTGATAATATTTCAGATGAGCTTGCTGTATTTCCATTTGTTAATACTATTATTGGCATATTTATAATTGGATCATTTTCTGATTTTTCTTCTGTTTCTTTTCCATTTTTGTCTATTTCATATAATAATGTTGAACCTTTATCTGTCATATAATCTGCTATTTGCAAAGCTTCGTCTACAATTCCTCCACCATTATTTCTTAAATCAATAATAAGTGAAGTTATTCCTTGTTTAGCTAGTTCTTCATATTTAGCTTTAAAATCATCTGCTGTTCCTTCGTCAAATGAAGAAAATTCAATATATCCTATATTATTTTCTAATACTTCTCCCTCTACTGGATTAACTTTTATATTTTCTCTAGTTAATTCAAATTCTAATTCTTCAGTTCCTCTTTGTATCTTTAATTTTACTTTACTTCCAGCTTCTCCTTTTATCTTGTTAGATATTGTAGAATAGTCATCTCCTGTACATTTTTCACCATTGACTTCTATTATATAATCTCCTGGTTTTATTCCAGCTTTTTCTGCTGGACTTCCTTTAATTGGTGATAAAATCATAATCTTATTACTTTCAGTATCTTTTACCATATATATTCCTACACCAACAAAATTTCCTGTTGTATCATCCATATAGTCTTGCATATCTTCTTTTGATATATATTCTGTATATGGGTCACCTAGTCCTTCTATATATCCTTTAATTGCACCTTCTATTAATTTTTCTTCATCAACATCTCCTAAATAATATTTATCAATAATTGTTTTATATTTATCTAATGTTGACTCTAAGTCAGATGAATCATAATCTGATTTCATCATAGAATTACGTATTCCATCACCATTAGTAAAATATTGATACATTCCTATTGATGTAATTAAAAATGTCATAAATGCTGTTAAAGCAACAAGCATTATCACTCTATAAATACGATAACGTTTTTTTTCTTCCATACTAAACCTCTTTTCTCTAACGCAATAGGCGGATTTTCTCCGCCTACACTTATCATATTATTATCTATATGATTTTTCATAGTTTTATATTCCTAAATTTAATTATGGTAAATAATTCATTGGATTTACTCTACAACTATATGTACCTGGGCTTGTTCTAACTTCAAAATGTAAATGAGGACCTGTTGAATTTCCTGTTGTTCCAACTCTCATGATTTGTTGTCCTTGTCTTACAGTATCACCTACTGAAACTGTTCTTGAACCATCTTGTCCATGTGCATATAATGTGAATAGTCCATTATTATGCATTATTATTATATAATTTCCATAACTTCCACTTAATCTTTCTGAAACAATTACTTCACCATCTGCAACTGCATATATTGGTTGTCCATTTATACCTGCACTACCAAAATCTACTGCTCCATGATATTGTCCACTTGAATAATATAGTCCTGTTGTAATTTTTGAATATGCTGAAGGTACAGGATATATAAATCCTGAAGAACTAGGTGCACTTTGTCCTCCACCACTTGTTCCTCCTGAGCTACCACTACTAGAATTATTTTTACTAGCTTCTTGTGCTTTTTTTATAGCTGCCTGTATCTTTGCATCAATAGATTTATTTGCTTGATTTAGTTCATCAATTTGATCTTGTATTTTTTGTTCTTCCTCAGTTAATTGTGCAACTTTTGCATTTTTTTCTGATTTAGTTTGTTGTAATTGAGTTGTTACACTTTGCATTTGAGCTTTTGATGTATCTAATTCTTTTTTATCATTTTCCAAATCTGTTTTAGCTTGTTCTATTTCTTCTTTTTGTTTTTGAATGCTATCTAATAGTTCAGCATCACTTGTAGCTATTTCAGATACTAAATAGAAATTAGATATAAAGTCTATTATTCCATCTGAAGAAAGTAAGAAGTCTAAATATGAAGTTTCACCAGCTTCATATGTAGCAACAAGTCTAGCTTCTAATAATTCTTCTTGCTTAGTATAATCTTCTTGAGCTTCATTAAGTTTTTGTTGTGATTCACTTATTTTAGCATTTAAATCCGATATTTTAGTATTTAATTCACTAATTTGGCTTTCATA
The DNA here is from genome assembly GCA_945949485.1 of uncultured Clostridium sp. Lineage (GTDB taxonomy): Bacteria > Bacillota > Clostridia > TANB77 > CAG-508 > CAG-269. Next base: position 9,301 of record CAMFER010000017.1, read on the forward strand.
ATCAGATATTTTATCAGAAATTTCTTCAACTTCTGCAACTGTTTGATTTTTCTCTGCTGTAATCTCTTCTTTCTTTTCTTTACTTTCCTCTATTTTATTTTGATTTTCTTCTTTTTGATTGTTTAAATCTGTTGTTGAAGCAGCAAGCGTTAAAGGTAAATTGAACATGAATAGTATAAGTACTGCAATCATTAATAATTTAAAACATTTTCTTTTCATAACTTTCTCTCCTGTTTCTCATATTATTTCTTTTCTATTGCCCTTCTTGATTGTTTTCGGTTCCTGGAACAAGTCCATTTGTTATATATGGTAATGGATCTGTAGTTTCTCCGTTTATTCTCACTTCAAAATGTGCATGTGCTCCTGTTGAATATCCAGTTGAACCAACTTTTAGTACTGCTGTTTCGCCTTTTTTTACGACATCTCCTACTTTAACTAAAATCTCTGATCCGTGTGCGTATAATGTTTGTACTCCTCCACCATGGTCTATTATAACCATATTACCATATGCTCCATTATATCCTGCTTTAACAACGATTCCGTCATTAGCAGCTACAAAATTTGCACCCATTGGCGCACCAATGTCAACACCTGTATGAAGCTTATATATACCTGTTATAGGGTGAGTTCTCATTCCATATTTTGAAGTTATTCTAGTATATCCTGGTACTGGCCATGCAAACTCTCCTCCTATATACTTAGTATCTATTCCTTGCATTGCTAATGCTAATATTTCAGCATTAACTTCTTCAAATTGTCTGTTATATTCATCAATTTGTGATTGTAAATTCTTTTCTTCTTCAGATAATTTAGCAACAAAATTTTCTCTTACTGTTTTAGTATTTTCTATTATTTTTGCAGTTTTTGTTTGATTAGCTTTTATTGTTGCAAGTTCTTCTCTTTCGTTATCTAACTTTTCTTTTGAAATCTCTATTTCATGCTTCTTGCTTTCCATTTCATCAAGTAATTGTTTATCATTATCAACTAATTCAGTTATTAAGAAATAGTTAGATAAAAATTCCGAAATACTTTTAGAATTTAGGATAACATCTAAATACTTAACTTCTCCTGCTTCATAAATTGCAACTAATCTTCCATCTAGCATTTCTTTTTGATTATTAAAACTTTCTTCTACTACTTTTAGTCTTTCTTCTACCTCATCCATTGATTTTTGCAATTCTTCTATTTTGGCATTTAATTCATTAAGTTCAGTTTGAGAAGTTGATATTTTTTCATCTAGCTTTTGTACTTGTTGTAAATTTTCAGATAATTCATTTTGTACACCTTCTAATTGATCTGTTGCATCATTTATTTGATTTTGTAATTCTTCTTGTTTTGTTTGTAAATCTGTTGTTTGATTTTCTTCATTTTCTGCATATACATAAGAAAATATACTCATACTACAAATCGCAAAAGCTAAAACAATACATAAAATTTTACGCATGCTTTCTCCTTTACACTTTTAAATATTTTCTCATTGAGATAACACTACCCATAGCTCCTATACCAATTCCTAGCAACATGTATACAAATATGATTGAGTTAAACATATCGCTAAATGTAACTAAACTCATATTTATAACCTGCATAAATTCTGAATTAACTAAACTTTGAGCAATAAGACTATATGCTAATCCTACTATTACTATTGAAATAATACTTGCAAATATTCCTATTATCATACCTTCTACAATAAATGGCCATCTGATAAATCCATTTGTTGCACCTACATATTTCATAATAGAAATTTCTCTTCTTCTTGCATGTACTGTAAGTTTTATTGTATTTGCTATGATAAATATAGATATTATAACTAAAAGTAGTAATATAACACCAGTTACAATTTTAATTCCATTAGCAAGATTTATTAAAGTTGAAACTGTATCATCTTTACTTGTTATTTTCTTTACATTTTCAAAAGTTAAAATTTGGTCTTGAACCTCTTTACTTTTTGATAAATCTGTCATTGTTACAACATATGATGCTGGAAAAATATTATTTTCTTCATATCCAGCCAATAAATCTTGTTGATCTCCAAATCTTTCTTTCATTTGTTCTAATGCTTGTTCTTTTGTAACATATTCTATAGTGCTTACTCCGTCTATTCCTCTTATTTTATCTCCTAGTTCATCTATTTGTTCTTGTGTAGCATCATTATTTATAAAAACTTGTATTCCTTGTACTGATTCTACTTCTTCTACAAAATGATTTATATTTTCACCTAATATTAAAAATATACCAAATATAATCATTGTTGCACACATTATCATTAGTGATGCACCTGTAGATTTTTTATTTTTAAATACGTTACCCAATCCTTCTCCAATTAAATATCCAAATATATTATATTTCACAATCATACCCACCTTTTTTATCATCTCTTATTATATCGCCTTTTTGTATATGGATAACTCTTTTTTTCATCTTGTCAACTATATCTTTAGCATGTGTTGCAACAACAACTGTTGTTCCTCTCATATTAATATCATTCAATAAATTCATGATATCCCATGCTGTATCTGGATCTAAGTTTCCTGTTGGCTCATCTGCAATAAGCATAGATGGATTATTTACTAAAGCTCTAGCAAGTGCAACTCTTTGTTGCTCTCCTCCTGATAATTCATTTGGGTACATCTTTGCTTTTCCACTTAATCCAACTAATGAAAGTACCATTGGAACTTGTCTTCTTATGTGTCTTGGAGTAGCTCTAACTATATACATTGCATAAGCTACATTATCATATACTGTTTTATCAGGTAAAAGTCTAAAATCTTGAAAAACAACTCCCATACTTCTTCTTAAATATGGTATTCTGTTTGGTTTTAAAAATGTTGTGTCTTTTCCATTTATAATAATATGTCCAGATGTTGGTTCTTCTTCCTTCAATATTAATTTTATAAGTGTAGATTTACCACTTCCAGAAGAACCTACTAAAAAGGCAAATTCACCTTTTTCTATTACAAAGTTAGCATTTTTAACAGCTTTAGTGCCTGTATCATATGTCTTTGTTACATTTCTAAATTCTATCATTACTTTTGTTCTCCTTACCCTTTTTATCGTCATAATTCGCATTATATTTTATTCTCTCTAATCATATCAATAAACTAATTAATTTGCAATACTTTTTAACCAAAAAAATGATAGAAAATGTTGGTTTTTTACATTTTCTATCACTTTTCTTTATTTTTCTTCATTTCTTAAAATTTACAAAAAATTCACAATTCAGATATATAAATTATTAATCATTTTCTTGTACTTCATATTCCTCTATTTTTGGCTCTATAAAAACTTTGTCATCCACGTTTTCAAATTCATATTCATATTCTACCACGTTAACAACTGTATTTCCATCCTCATCTGTTATTGTTCCATCTTTAGTGTATATATACATTTTTCTTTTTTTATCGCTTTGTGTAGTACTATTTAAAACAAGTAATTGGTTATTCCCCTTACAATAAAACTTTGTTACAGTTCCTGAATTATTGTTATCTTTTCATAATAATTATTAGAAGTTTCGTATTTTTCTACTTTTTCACATAAATCTTTTATTATTAACATCTTTCATATATTAATAACTAAAAATACTAATACTATTGCTAAAACCACAAATAAGATTAACTTTAAAATTTTTCTCTTTTTCATAATTTTATCCCCTTTTCCTTAAAATTCTTTGATTATATCTTCTGCTACTATTCCATAATGTTTCATTAGCTCTTGTGCTTTTCCAGACATACCAAAACTATCTTTTATTCCAAGTTTAGTTAATTTTTTAGGATATTTGTCTACTAATACTTCTGAAATTGCAGATCCTAATCCACCAATAATATTATGATCCTCTATAGATATCAATTTATCAGTTTCTTTTGCACATTTAATAATCATTTCTTCATCAATAGGTTTTATAGTATGAATATCTACTACTCTAATATTAATTCCTTTTTTTGCAAGTTCTTCTTGTGCTTTTAAAGCTTCTACAACTGTCACTCCTGTCGCAAAAACTGTTCCATCTGTTCCATCTCCTAATTGAACTGCTTTTCCAATTTCAAATTTTTGATTTTCTTCATAAATTTTATTTGTTTTCATTCTAGCAAGTCTAAGATATACTGGTCCTTGGTATTTTGAAATCTCTTTTACTGCCCATTTTGTTTGAATGTCATCAGAAACTGACATAACTAATAGATTTGGGATTGTTCTCATTAAAGAAATATCTTCTAGCATTTGATGTGTTGCCCCATCTTCTCCAACAGTTATCCCACTATGAGTTGCACATATTTTTACATTTAATTTTGGATAACATATACTATTTCTAACTTGGTCATAACTTCTACCTGCAGCAAACATTGCAAAAGTACTTACATATGGGATTTTTCCACAAGTTGAAAGTCCTGCTGCTGTTCCCATCATATCTGCTTCTGCAATTCCTATATCAAAAAATCTTTCCGGAAATTCTTTTGCAAATATATCTGTTTTAGTCGCAGTAGATAAATCTGCATCTAATGCAACAATATTTTTGTTTTCTCTTCCTAGTTCTAACAAAGCTTCACCATAGCTTTCTCTTGTTGCTTTTTTCTCTTCTTTCATACTATTTCACCTCCAATTCCTTAATTGCTTTTATATATTCTTCTTCATTAGGTGCTTTTCCATGCCATACAGCTTTATTTTCCATAAATGACACACCTTTTCCTTTTATTGTTTTGGCTATTATACATGTTGGTTTATCTTTAACATTTTTAGCTACCTCAAATGCTTTTATTATTTCTTCTATATTATGGCCATCTATTTTTATTATCTGGAATCCAAAACTTTTAAATTTTTCATCTATAGGTTTTGAACTCATAACCTCATCTATTGTACCATCAATTTGTAAATTGTTATTATCAACTATTACACATAAATTATCTAATTTATATTTATTAGATGTCATTGCTGCTTCCCATATTTGTCCTTCTTCTATTTCTCCATCACCTAAAATGCAGTATACTCTGTAGTCTTTTTTATCCAATTTACCTGCAATCGCCATACCATTAGCACAAGACAAACCTTGTCCTAATGACCCTGTTGTCATATCTACACCTAGTATTTTCTTCATATCTGGATGCCCTTGTAACATTTGATTTATTTTTCTAAAACCTTGTAATTTATCTTCTTCAAAATATCCTCTCATTGCTAAGCATGCATACAAAGCTGCACAAGCATGTCCTTTTGATAAAACTACTCTATCTCTATTTTCCATTTTAGGATTTTTTTCATCTATGTTTAACTCTTTAAAATATAGTACAGTTAAAATATCTGCTATAGATAAAGCTCCTCCTGGATGTCCTGATTGTGCACTATATACTTGTTCTATTATTCTTTTTCTTACTTCATTAGCCTGTTTTTCTAGTTCTTTTATATCCATATATAAAAAACTCCTTTCACAATATTTTACAAAATTAATATACCACAACTTTTTAAATTTTACTATATAAATATGTTATTTATATAAAAAAGAAAAAATCTATACTGGAAGTACAGATTTTAATTATTTAAATAAAAAATCCCCCGCGTTAGCCGTCAGATGTCTAAATTTTTAAGGACCTGCTCCTAAAAACAGGTGGGTGCCTACCTAAATATTCCTGGGCTTCTCACTATATACTGTGAGCTTGCACGCCATATTTACGAGATCAGCCCCTCTTATATGTTTGTTGGTTCTAAAAATTTAAGTCTATACGTACTATGCAGGGAACTTATTTAATTATATTTCTTTGATGTATTCATATTTTAGCACACAATATTATTATTATCAAATTATTTTTTGTTCAATATTTATATTATTTCTTGTTTTATATAATTATATCTTCTTTTTTCATATATTATTCTCTTCTAATCTAATTTTTTATCATTTGCTTTTATATATATATTGTGTTAAAATTAATTAACCCTTGTGAAAACATGGGCTATTTTTTTACATTACATACAACAATATACACATAAACTGTAAAAAACTTCCTAGTAATATAAACATATGAAATACAGAATGCATCCATTTATATTTTTTTCCTACTCCATACAAAATTGCCCCAATTGTATATGCAATTCCTCCTGAAAGCAAAAGTACAAATCCTGGGATTCCTAATGATTGTGGCAATAGATTTGCTCTTACAATTATACACCATCCCATTACTAAATAACATATCATTGAAAATATCTTATATTTTTTTATATCTATTGAGTTTAAAACTATTCCTAGTATTGCAATAGCCCAAATTATTCCAAATATCCACCAGCCTGATGCTGTATCATATTCTCTTATCGTGCAAAGTGCAAAAGGTGTATATGATCCTGCAATTAACAAGAATATAGAACAATGATCTAATACTTGAAAAACCCTTTTTGAAAATCTTTTAGGGCTTAATCCATGATATATACTAGACATCGTATATAAAACTATCATTGTAACACCATATATAGCACCACTTACTACTCCATAAACATTTCCATTAATAGCTGCAAAAACCACACATAAAACCAGTGCTACAACTCCCAAAGCTCCTCCAACAATGTGAGAAGTCATATTAAATATTTCTTCACCTTTTGTATATTTAGGCAATATTCTATCTTTTAATTTTGTTCTTACCATAATATTTTCACCAACTTTAAAATGTTTTCAAATACTATATCATATATTATATTTAAAATCAAATAAATTTATATAAAATAGTTTTAATTTAAATAATTTAAATTCACTTTTATTTACATATTCATATTTATATTTTAGTATTTTTATTAATATCTCTCATAAAATTAAATGAGGTGGTATTTTTGAATTTCATTTTTCGCTTTTTTATTGGTATATTAATAGGTGCTGGAGCCATTTTGCCTGGTATAAGTAGCGGTGTATTTTGCGTTATTTTTGGAATATATGAAAACCTAATAAACAGTATAGTAATTTTTTTTGAAAAACCAATTAAAAATTTTAAATATTTATTTCCACTTTTTATAGGAGGAATTATTGGAATATTAATATTAGGTAAAATTCTTAACTTATTGTTATATACCTATCCATTACAAACAAAATCTATGTTTATAGGTCTGATATTAGGTTGCTTCCCATCTCTTTTAAAAAATATTAATACTTCTAAAAATTTCTTTAAAAGTAAAAACATCTTTTTTACTATTTTCACATTTATATTAGCTATTATTACAATATTTATTGAAAAAAACTTATCTTTTACAACTTATACAAATTTCAATAATATTTATTTAATATTTTCTGGTTTTCTTATGTCTATAGGTATTGTTATCCCTGGAGTAAGTAGTACGGTAATTCTTATGCTATTAGGTATATACAAATTTTATCTTATGGCTATAAGCAATATCTATTTCCCAATATTAATCCCTATGGCTATAGGAATTATATTGGGAAGTATAATATTTATAAAATTAATAAATTATTTATTTAATAAGTATTACTTTCAAACATTCTATTCAATAATTGGATTTTCTTTTGGTTCAATATTAGTATTAATACCGGAACTTAATAATTTTATTGAATATATAATTTTTTTACTTTGTGTATATCTTGGTTTTTTAATATCTAGCTCAATTAGTAAAACATAGGCTTATACTATTTTTCAATGGTCATGCACTTTTCATTTTTTACATCATATAATTTTGGTATAGTTAAAAATGGAGGTGCATCTATGTTCCATACACTTTGTTTTTCTGGATTGTTAGGATTTCTAGGTTTTTTAAAATATTCTGTTTTTATGGTCCGGATATATACAAGGATCAAACTTATTTCCAGAGCCATTATCAATAGAAGATGAGAGAAAATATTTAGAAGAAATGTCAGATGGAAATGATGAAGCGAGAAATATTTTAATTGAAAGGAACCTAAGATTAGTAGCTCATGTAGCTAAAAAATATAATACTTCTAGAGCAGATCAGGACGATCTTATTTCTATAGGTACTATTGGTTTGATAAAAGGTATTAACAGCTTTAATGTAGAAAAAGGCTCAAGGCTTTCTACATATGTTTCAAGATGTATTGATAATGAAATATTAATGTATTTAAGATCTACAAAAAAATTAAATGCTGAAGTATATTTAAATGAACCTATAGGAAAAGATAAAGATGATAATGTTGTTACTCTGCAAGAAGTCATAGAAAATCCCGAAAGATCCATAGAAGATGAAGTTGACTTAAAAATGAAGTTAAAGATTCTTTATAAAAAAATGAAAGAAGTATTACAAGATAGAGAAAAAACTATTATAGAATTACGATTTGGATTAGGTGGAAGAAAACCTAAAACTCAAAATGAAATTGCTAGAATGATGGGAATATCGCGTTCATATGTATCTAGAATAGAAACTAAAGCAATAGGAAAATTAGCAAAGAACTTTGAAAAATAATTTTCAAAATTAGTTTTTTATTAAATTTTGTGAAATGACATACTTGGATGTTTTTGGTATAATATATTTGACTTTTAATAATTATGCTTATTGTTATTTTGATAAGCTATACTGAAGGATTGATTTCTGTCAAATACCTCCTATGTCAAATACATGCATTTATCCTTCAGAAAAAGTCACAGCCATACTGTGTTTCAGTATGGCTACATTTTTTTTCTTCTCAAAATCCAATCTTTATCACATTTTATTGGTAATGTTATAAGTACTTTTTGTCCCTTTACACCTGGGCTTATATTATTTATTTCTTCTTTTGTTTCATAATCCCATAATCCTTCTATATGAAATTTTATTGGTTCTAGTTTGTTTGGTACTAATAGTTCCATTTCATCATTAACATTTAATTTGTTTTTTATTTCAATTACAGCTTTTTCTTCTTCATAATCTACAACTTTTCCACCAAATTCATATTTTTCATTATATTGTCTTCCGCTATATTCTTGTATATCTTTATTTTTTCTATCATTAAAATAGAAAGTTGTTAGTCCTCTTGTTTTTACCTTTTCAAGTTCTTTTAAATATTTAGTATAATCATAATTTTCTGGGTCCTTTTTATAATCATCTATTGCATTTCTATATGCATTTATTACACTTGCTAAATAATATTCTGTTTTTAGTCTTCCTTCAATTTTTATACTATCTATTCCCATATCTATAATTTCTGGTAATTCTTTTATTAAGCATAAATCTTTTGAAGAAAAAATACTAGTTCCATATTCATTCGTTTCTATTGGCATAAACTCTCCTGGATTGTTTCTTTCTTCTGCATATAAATTATATGACCATCTGCAACTTTGGGCACAATCTCCTAAATTTGCACTCCTACAAGACAAGAAATCACTTAAGAAACATCTTCCGGAAAATGCAAAACATATTGCTCCATGTACAAATATTTCTACTTCTAAATCTTCTGGCTTATTTTCCATTATATATTTTAGTTGTTCTTTGTTCATCTCTCTAGCCATTATTACTCTTTTAGCTCCATATTTATGCCAAAATTTACAATCCTCTAGACTTATTATATTAGCTTGTGTACTAACATTTATTGGAACTGAAGGAGCATATTTTTTTAATGTTTCTATTACTCCAACATCTGATGCAATTATTCCGTCTGGTTTGCATATTTCTAGCCTTTTTGCCATATTTCTTATCTCTTCATATTTTTCATCCCATGCAAAAATATTTAAAGTCACATATACTTTTTTTCCAATATCATGCGCATATTTTATTGTTTTTTCCAAGTCATCATCTTTCATATCTGCTCTTGTTCTTAGTGATAGTGATGATGTACCACAATATACAGCATCTGCTCCATATAAAAATGCTATTTTTGCCTTTTCAAATGATCCTGCTGGTGCCAATAATTCTATATCTTTCATATTTTACTCTTCACTTTCTTTTTTATTTTACCATATAATAGTATATATTCTTTTGTGTTTTATGTCAATATTAAAATTTTGTCTCTTGGTGTTTTTTCGACAAAAATCGTGCTACACTTCATTGGTGGAATGTTTACTTTTTGGTGTTTTTTTTGTATAATATATTTATGCCATTGCAAAATAAGGAGGTAATGTTCAATGACAAAACCAAATACAGAACTCAATTTTGATTTTCCAGATATAAGAGATGCTCTTTATTCTGGACATACTTTTGAAGAAATTCGGGAAATTTATTTAAAAAATCTACAAGAGAGCAATTCTATTTACAACAAATTTTATGCTAATGCTCTTCTGCGGGCTGAGAATTTACTTTCTCCAAATCATTTATATGAATTTGAAGAAATTGTTAGTAAGTATAAAGAGCATATGCGTCAATGGGGAAAACAACATAATATTCAGATAATTTTTAAAATTCGAAGAAAAGATTATCTAGGATTAAATGAAAAAATACAACTATTTTTTCATAAAGGAAAACCTATTGAAAAAGTATTAGATTTGTTAGGAATACGGCTTATTTTATGTACAGATAAAAAAGATACTATAGAAGATATTGAAAATTGTTATAAAGTTTTAAACGAAACTATTTTCTATTTAGTTAATAATTTTAACTGTATGTTAACTGAAGCCGAACCTAGGATTAATGATGATTTTAATAAGTCTGACCATACTGAAATTATTGTTCCTGATAAAGATTCTATATTTAAAGGTTTTAAAGATAATGTAAAAGATTACATTATTAAACCCAAAGCTAATGGATACCAAAGTTTACACTTTGTAGCTACTAAGCCTGATAGTACTCAATTTGAAATTCAAATTCGTACTTATGCAATGGATATTAAGGCTGAGTATGGTACTGGAATCCATTCTTTATATAAACAAGGTCGCTATGGTTTTAGTTTTGATATTGATTATTCAAAAATCAATATTCCTGGATTTTCTTTGGTTGATGGTGGTAATGAGATCTATGATATAGTAGGTCTTAGAAAATCCGTTGACCCATTTAGTGTTCTGTAAAAAAAAAATAACATACATTACAGGAAAGTTCCTGTTTTGTATGTTATTTCTTTTTGCTTATTGCTAATCCATCTCCAACTTCTAAAAGTTTTGTCTCTAATTCTGGATTTTCATTTACTTCTTTTAAATATTCTCGTAAATTTCTTACCGCAGTTCGTTGTTTATGTTTATTATAATCACTTAAAACATATCCCTTATATAAAACATTATCTGCAAAGATTATTCCATTATCATTTAACATTCTAAGAGATTCTTTTAAGAAAAATGGATATTTACCTTTTGCCGCATCAATAAATACTACATCGTATTTTTCATCTAATGTTGGTAATATATCTACGGCATCTCCTTCATATAATTTTATTTTATCTTCTACTTCTGCTTTTATAAAATTTTCTTTGGCTTCTCTTATCCTATCTGTTTCTCTTTCTATTGTATCAATTCTTCCGCCTTCATGTAAAAATTCAGTAAAACATATTGCAGAATATCCGAACCGCTGCACCAATTTCTAAAAATCTTTTTGGTTTAATATCTTTCAAATATTTTTCCATTATTTGTAATGTTTCATCCATTATTATTGGAATATGATCATCCAAAGCTTTCTTTTTTATTTTTTCTAATTCTTTTTTATTCATCTATTTATCTAACCTTCTTACTTATATTGTTCAAAGACTTTTTGATTTAGTTTTTTATAAATTGGTTTCATTTTTTCCTCATTTGTTAATTCCACAGCTTTTTCTATATCAATCCATTTTATATCACTATTTTCGTCCTCTTTTATTCTTATTTCTTCTTTTTCATCTGCTTCAATTAAGAAAGAACAATCTAAATGTAAGTGTGAAGATACGAATTCTCCTCTTTTTATATGACTATCAACTGTTAATATTTCTAGTCCAAAAATTCCGTTGCTTAATATTTTTAAATTTTCTAAGCCTGTTTCTTCTTTAGCTTCTTTTAAAGCAACATGCATTAAATCTTCATCACCATCACAGTGTCCACCTGTCCATGCCCATGATTTATATATATTGTGATATATCATTAATACTTTTGTTCTTTCTTTATTTACTATCCAGTTAGAAGCTGTAAAATGACACATCTTGTTTTCTCTTGTCAACACATCTTCAAATGTATTGATATATTGTAACATTAACTCTTTGTCACATTCTTCTTGTTCATTATACGGTATATAACTTTCTATTTGTTCTTTTAAATTCATTATATTACCTCTTATCTTTTATTTACTTCTATTTGTTCTTTCTCTTTCTTTGCTATCTAATATTTTCTTTCTTAATCTTATAGACTTAGGTGTTACTTCAACTAATTCATCATCTTGAATAAATTCAATTGCTTTTTCAAGTGACATTTGAATTGGTGGAACTAAACGTAATGCATCATCTGAACCTGATGCTCTTGTGTTTGTTAAATGTTTTTCTTTACATACATTTATTGCTAAGTCTTCTCCTCTTGAATTTAATCCAACAATCATACCTTCATATACATCTACACCAGGTCCTATGAATAATTCTCCTTTATCTTGTGCATTGTATAATCCGTATGTTACTGATTTACCATTTTCAAAAGCTACTATTGTTCCTCTAACACGAGCTTGAATATCCCCTTTATATGGCTCATATGAGTCAAATATGTGATTCATTGTTCCTTCACCTTTAGTATCAGTTAAGAACTCTGTTCTATATCCAATTAATCCTCTTGCTGGAATTTTAAATTCAATTTTTGTATGTCCTGCTTCTGCTGGTTCCATGTTTACCATTTCAGCTTTTCTTCTTCCTAATTTTTCAATTACATTTCCCACACAGTCATCTGGAACATTTACAACTAAATCTTCTATTGGTTCACATTTTACACCATCTATTTCTTTAAATATAACTTTTGGTCTTGATACTAAAAGTTCAAATCCTTCTCTTCTCATTGTTTCTATTAGCACTGATAGGTGAAGTTCTCCTCTTCCTGATACCTCAAAAGAATCTGGTGAATCTGTTTCTTTTACTCTTAGAGATACGTTTCTTTCTAGTTCTTTAAATAGTCTATCTCTAATATGTCTTGATGTAATAAATTGTCCTTCTTTTCCTGCAAAAGGTCCATTATTAACACTAAATGTCATTGATACTGTTGGCTCATCAATATCTACAAATGGTATTTTTTCTGGATGATTAAAATCACAAATTGTATCACCTATATTTATGTCTGGAAGTCCTGTAAGTTCAATAATATCCCCTGCTTTTCCTTCTTCAACTTCTACTTTGTTTAATCCAACATGTGTATATACTTTAGCTATTCTACCTTGTGTAATTTTATCTTCTTTTCCACAAATAGCTACAGGCATTCCAACTTTTATACTTCCTCTTTCTACTCTTCCTACTGCAATTCTTCCTACATAGTCGTCATAATCAATATTTGATACTAACATTTGTGCAGGTCCATCTTCATCACAGTTTGGTGCTTGAATTGTATCGATTATTGTTTTAAATAAACAATCTAAATTATCTGATTCATCATTTAAATTCATTTTTGCAATTCCATTTTTAGCTGACGCATACACAACTGGAAATTCTAATTGTTCATCTGATGCATCTAATTCAATAAATAATTCAATAACTTGATCTACTACTTTTTCTGGTTCTGCACCAGGTCTATCTATTTTATTTATTACAACTATTGGTTTTAAGCCTAATGCCAATGATTTTTTTAGAACTTCTCTTGTTTGAGGCATTGCTCCTTCAAAGGCATCAACTAATAAAAGTACCCCATCAACAGTTTTTAGTACTCTTTCAACTTCTCCACCAAAATCAGCATGTCCTGGTGTATCTACTATATTAATTTTAATATCTCCATGCATTACTGATGTGTTTTTTGAAAGTATTGTAATTCCTCTTTCTTTTTCTTGATCATTTGAGTCCATTACTCTTTCTTGAACTTTTTCATTATCTCTAAACACATGGCTTTGTTTTAATAAAGCATCCACAAGTGTTGTTTTTCCATGATCTACGTGTGCAATTATTGCTATGTTTCTTATTTTTTGGTTATTCATTCTATTACCCCTTTTCAAACTTTTAGACGTTTTTCAACTTTTCTTTTGAAAAACGTCTATTTTCTCTTAAAAACTTATATTATTATATACCTTTTATCTATATTTGTCAACTAGTTTAGCTTTACAGATTATTTTGAAAGCTCGATTATATTATCCATTATTTCTTTTGTTATTTTTTCTAATGTTTCTTTATCTTTTTTACCTTTATATTCGCTATAATCTAAAGGTTTTCCATATTTTATCGTAACTTTTCTATTTCCTTTTACTCCGCCTTTAATACCACAAGGTAGAACTTTTGCTCCGCTTCTCACTGCAAAAAATGCAACTCCATCTTTAACTTTTTCTCCTTTTTCTAGGCCATTTCTTGTACCTTCTGGAAATAAAGCTATACATTTTCCTTCTTTTAAATCTTTTAAAGATGTTTTTATAGCTGATATGTCTTTTTCATCTCTTTTAACTGGAATTGCTTCAAATACCCAACCAAGTGCTGCTAAAAATTTATTTTTATATAGTTCTTCTTTAGCTAAGAATTTTATATCTCTTTTTGCTGTTGCTACTATTAGTGGTGGATCTAAATAATTTCTATGATTTCCACAAAATATCAAAGGTTCATCTTTTGGAATATTTTCTAATCCTATTATTTCTGCTCTATAGTATATTTTGCACCAAATATATATAGCTCCTCGTACAATCCATTTTATTATTTCTTTAAAAGCTTTTTTCATATATTTTTCCTCCTTAATCTCTAGGAATTTTATTTTCTAATATCTTTTCTATTTCTTTTTTTACTTCTTCTATACTCATATTACTAGAATCAACATATATTGCATCTTCTGCTTGTTTTAAAGCCCCAATTTCTTTTTCCATATCAATTTTGTCTCTTATTTTTATGTTTTCTAAAATTTCTTCATAAGACATTTCTATTACTAATTCTTGATTTTGTTTATATCTTCTCTTTGCTCTTTCTTCTGGTGTTGCATCTAAATATATTTTTACATCAGCATTTGGAAATACGTATGTTCCAATATCTCTTCCTTCCATTATTACATTTTTGCCTTCAGCACATTTTCTAAATATATCATTTAATTTAAATCTAACTTCTTTTATTGCTGATACTTGTGATACAATTTTTGCTACATCTTTTTCTCTAATTCTACTTGTTACATTTTCTCCATTTAAATATATAACATCTTTTCCTTCTTCAATTCTAAATTCTATATTTATTTCATCTAATAATGCTATGATTTTTTCTTTTTCTTCTACTTTTATACCTTTATTTATTGTTTCTAAAGCTACACATCTATATGCTGCCCCAGAACCTATATTTATCAAATTAAATTCTTTGCTTATTGTCTCTGTGATTGTTCCTTTTCCACTTCCTGCTGGTCCATCTATTGCTACTATATATGACATTTATTTATCCCCCTTACTATCTTCTTGTGGTATATATATGTTTTTAGCCACCACTTCTAATTCCACAACATTCATTGCTGTTAGTTTCTCTATTTCTTTTCTAGCTTTTTCTTTAAAGCTTTTTAATCCATCTATAACATTATATCCATAAACTATACTAACTTCCATATATAGATTTACACCTTCACCATAATTTTCCACTCTAGTTTTTAAAATCTTATGTATAGCTTTTGTTTGCGTTGCTAAATATTCTAATATTTGTCTAAAAACCAAATCTGATATTGTAAATTTTCCCATATAACTAAATGTTGGTCTTATTATAGATTTTTCTGAAATATATGGTTTTTGTCCTTTTCCTTTTGATTTAAATATTTGTAAAGGATCTAATAAATATCCTGAAAAGTCTTTTTTTATTTCAAAAGTAGGAACTGGTATTACGTGTTTGCCTTCAGTCACTCTGATTCTTCTTGCAGTTTGCATTTCTTGCTCTGTTGCAACATCAGTTATATATATAGTTTCTGATATTTCCGGTAAACTTAAATTCTCTGCAATCTTTTTTACCATTCCATCTGATGTTCCAAGTATTAATATACTATTTGGCTTATATTTTTTTAATGCTTTTATTATTACTTCTTTTTCATTATCTTCATAGAATAATGCATGTTTTACAGTAGCAACTTTAGTTTCTGCTTTTTTAGCAGATTCTCCTGCAATTACCTCATTATCTTTTATTAATAAACCATCATCTATTATAAAATGAATATCTTTTTCACTTGCTACCATTTGGGCTCTATAACTTTTCCCTGTTCCTGATGGTCCAACAAATGCATACACTTTTATCTTTTTCATAAAAGGTAAAATCTCTTTAATATCATCTAATAACATTATTGTTCTCCTTTTAAATTTTTTCTTCTTAATTGTCCGGCAAGCAGCATCTATATCTGAACCTAGTTCCCTTCTTATAGTAGCAACTATACCATGGTCATTTAAATAATCTCTAAACTTCATAATATTTTCATTTGAGCTTTTATCAAACTTTCCATTTTCTATTTTATTAATTGGTATTAAATTTACATGGCAAAGCATTCCTTTTAAAAGTTTAACCAATTCTTTTGCATCTTCTAAGTTATCATTATTATCCTTTGCCAAGGCATATTCAAATGATATTCTTCTGTTAGTAATTTTTATATAATCTTTACAAGCTTTAATCAATTCTTCTATTGGATAAGCATCATTTACTGGCATCATGCTACTTCTTTTTTCATTATTAGTTGCGTGTAATGAAATTGATAATGTACATTGTATATTCTCTTCTGCTAGTTTATATATTTTAGGTACTAATCCACTAGTTGATATACTAATATGTCTTGCTCCTATATTTAAACCTTTTGGATGATTTATAATTCTAATTGCTTTTACAACATTATCATAATTATCTAAAGGTTCTCCTATTCCCATAAATACAATATTTGAAATTCTAATATTTTGATCTTGTTCTACTGCTAAAACTTGTTCTACTATTTCACCTGCACTTAAGCTTCTTATAAATTGTATTCCTGTAGATGCACAGAATTTACATCCCATCTTACAACCTATTTGTGATGATACACATAAACTATATCCATGATGATATTTCATTAAAACTGTTTCTATAGCATTTCCATCTAATACGTCAAATAGATATTTAATAGTACCATCTTTTGATTCTTGTTTTCTTAAAATGTTAAAATTACAAATTGAGTATTCACAATTAAGTTTTTCTCTTAGTTCTTTAGATAAATTAGTCATTTCATCAAATGATTTTACTTTTTCTTCATATAACCATTTATATATTTGTTCTGCTCTAAATGGTCTTTCACCTATATTTTTTAGTTCCTGTTTTAATTCTTCAAATTCATAGTTTTTTATATTTTTCAATTTAAATACCTTATCCTTTTATTTTTTATATTTTTACTCTTTGTATTATATCATTTTATTGCTTTTCGGACAATAAGTTTTATTTATTTATTAAAAAAAGTATGAAAGAAATGTGATAATGTCTTAAGTAAAAAAATGAGAAAATGTCCCAACTAAAAAATATTTATTCTCTTAAATGATATAATTAA
>CAMFER010000018.1 GCA_945949485.1 uncultured Clostridium sp.
TTAAAGAAAGGAGTGTATGGTTATTTAAGTTATTAAATATATCATACAAGGTAAAATATGAAAAAAACATTTAAAATTTGTTTCTTGACTATATTCATTATATGCATACTAATGAATATTTTTAGTAATTATTCACTTGGTTTTTCAGTAGGAGATGTGACAGGGACTAGTACAGTAGCAGATAATGATATAAGTACTATAGGACAGAGTATAATAAAAGTGTTAGGAGTAATTGGATCAATAGTATCGGTTATTTTTCTAGTAATATTAGGAATTAAATATATGTTGGGAAGTGTAGAAGAAAAAGCCACATATAAAAAGACATTGTTACCATATTTTATAGGTGCATTGTTAGTGTTTGCAGCATCTACAATAGCAAGTATTATATTTAATCTTGCAATTAATATTTAAATATAGTATAATATATATGTAAGTTTTTAGATTAGTTATTAACATTCTTTGTAAAATCAAAGAGATTAATATAAAAAATATAATAAGAAAGGAAGAAAAAATATGAAAAAAGTATCTAAAGTAATAGCTTTTTTAATGGTAGTTTTAATGGTTATTTCTACTATGTCAACAGTATTTGCAGCTCCAGATCCAAGTAAATATGATGGTTCAGGTGCAAATGTAAATACATCAGGAATAGAAGGTTTAGGACAAAACATAATAACAATAATTACAACAGTTGGCTCTATTGCTTCAGTTGTTGTTTTAGTAGTATTAGGTATTAAATATATGATGGGTAGTGCAGAAGAAAAAGCGGAATACAAGAAAACTCTATTACCATATATAATTGGTGCAGCTTTCGTATTCGCAGCTTCTACAATAGCAAGTATCATATTTAGTTTTGCTAATGGAATGACAGCTTAATTTATAATAAAAATTTAATAAAAAACATCAGATATTTTGTAATAGAATATCTGATGTTTTTTTGTCAAAAAATCTCTAAAACCTTATTCCGTAAATATAATTAAAAAATTAATATTACAAAAATGTTACATTTCTATTAAAAATAGAAAAAAACCTCAAAAATAGTCGCATTTCTGGAAGTTTTCTGTTATAATATATCTAGTATGATATTATTCAATGATTGGAGGAAAAAATATGGAAATTCATGAGATTCCGAGGGATTATAAGGGAGAGAGTAGAATATTATATATTTTCTCAGTAAAAGCATTAGCATACACAGGAATTGGACGGAGCAATAGGATTGGTTTTTTATTTCATTTTTAATCTAATAGGATTACAATTAGTTGGAATCGGAATAGCTGTATTTTTAGGTTTTATAGGTTTTTGTATAGGTACTTTTAAAATACCAGATACAAATAAATTTAAGTTTACAGAAGCAACAGGGGGAGAAGCAATTGATGATGTAATAAAAAGATGGATAAAATTTAAAAGAGGAAAGAAAAAAATATATGTTTATCTAAAGGAGGAAACAAAAGATGAGTGATAATGAAATTAGTGTATTTTTAACATCATTGTTAATTGTAATGATTGTTGTTCTTGTGGGTTTAGTAATAGCTTATGTTGTTATAATGATGAAAACTTCAAACAAGAAAAAGAAAGATAAAACAGAAGAAATAAAAACAAAAGAAAAAGCACCAACAGTATCTAATTTATATAATAAACAATCAATTTTTGATTTTATGAATTTTGAAAAAATTGAAGATAATATGATAGTTAGAAAATCAGGCCAAAAGTATTTAATGGTAATTGAGTGTCAAGGCGTTAATTATGATTTGATGTCAGGGTTAGAAAAAAATAGTGTAGAACAAGGATTTTTACAATTCTTAAATACATTAAGATATCCAATTCAAATATATGTACAAACAAGAACTGTTAATTTGGAAAGTGGGCTTATAAAATACAAAGAAAGAGTTCAAGCAATTAGGGATAGATTGTTAAAAAAACAAATGGAATATAACAGGCTAGAAGGACTTGGATATTCAAAAGAAGAATTAACTAAAGCAGCATTAGAAGTTACAAGAGAAAGAAACTTGTATGAATATGGAGTAGATATTGTTAATAGTACAGAAAGAATGAGTTTAAATAAAAACATATTAAGAAAACATTATTATGTAATAATTTCATATACTCCAGAAGAAGTAAGTAATTCTAACTATAATGATGAAGAAATTAAGAACATGGCATTTTCAGATTTATACACAAAATCACAATCAATAATAAATGCATTAGGAGTATGTAGTGTAAATGGAAAAATATTAGATTCTGCGGAACTTGCAGAATTATTATATATAGCATATAACAGAGATGAATCAGAAACATATGATTTAAACAAAGCAATTAATGCAGGATATGATGAAATGTATACAACAGCACCAGATGTTCTTAAAAAGAGAATGCAAGAAATTAACAAGAGAATAGAAGAAGAAGCAAGAAGAAAAGCAAATGATGTAATTTATGAAACAATGGAAGAAAGTGAAGAAGAAAAAAGAGTTAAAGCTAAAGAAAAAGAAATGGACGATCTAATAGATCAAATGGCAAAAATGATTATCGAAGAAAATGAATCAATAATTGGAAAAGATATTGCTGAAAAAGCAAAAGAAAAAGTTACAAAAAGAGGAAGAAAACCTAAAAAAGTGACGGAAGAAAAGGAGGGTAAAGATGAGAAAAAATAAAAAGAATCAAGAGCAAGATATTAGAATTCAAGAAAAAGAGCCTGAAATATTAAAAAGAAAAACAATAAAAGAATTGATAGCTCCTTCAGGGATTGATGTTTCTAATATAGATCATTTGGAGATAATTTCAAATACAAAAAGATTTGCAAGAAGTTTTTTCGTATCTACTTTACCTAGAATGTGTACTTTCCCAGAATTGTTTAGAGATATGTATCTTTTTGGTGATATAAATACTTCTATATATATAACTCCAGTTAAAGAAGAAAAATCGCAGAATGATTTAAATAGAGTTATTAATGAATTAGAAACAGAAAGAATTGTTGCTGCAGATAGAGGAAATATAAATAGAGAAAGTACTATTTCACAAAAAAGATTAGAAGCAGAGCAATTAAGAGATGAAATAGCAGCAGGTTTTAATAAATTGTTTGAAGCTACAATAGTTTCAACATTATTTACATATAACATGGAAGATTTAGATAGACAAACAAAAATGCTAGCTTCTGATATGTCAAAAACATTGGTAGGGATTAAAAGTGCATGGGGAATGCAAGAAGAAGCTTTTCAAACAAATCTTCCGCTAATGGATAATAAAATATCAAAAAGTCATACTTTTGATAGAAATTCAATGGGAACAGTTTTCCCTTTTACAACATCAGAAATTGGACATCCTACAGGAGTACCACTTGGATTTAATAAACAAACAGGAACTCCAATATTATTTGACAATTTTCATAGTTCACTTACAAACTATAATATGGTTATATTTGCTAAGTCTGGTGCTGGTAAATCTGTTACTATGAAAACATTAGTATCTAGATCATCAGTATTAATGGGAATTGAAAGTTTAGCATTAGATGCTGAAGGAGAATATACAATAGTTGCAGAAAGTTTGGGTGGAATAAATGTAGTAATAAGTCCTACATCTAAAACCATAATAAATATATTTGATGTAGAAACAGAAACAATAAAAGATGAAATAACAGGAAGAGATAGAACAGTTTTAAATATAGAAAACAAGGTAGAAGATGTTACTCAAGGACTTTTAACAATGGCAAAAGGTAGCACAAGAAGTACAGAAGTAAACGAGTTAACAAAGCAAATAATAGCAGAAACAGTTGCTGAAGAATATGCGGCTTTAGGAATTACAAGTAATCCTAATAGTCTATATGAGCAAAATACTATGGGAATATCAAACGGAGATATGTTGGCAAAAAGAAAGAAAAAAATGCCAACAATAGGAAGTTGGTATAAAAGACTTTTGGCTAAAGCAAAAGATAATAAAAACCCAGATTATCAATTCCACTACAGTTATTTGCTTAAAGTTATGAAACAATATATAAGAGAATATGATGGACAAATGGCTTACTTCGATGGACAATCTACATTCGAACTTCTAGAAGGAGCACCATTTATAAACTTAGATATTTCTCAACTAGAAGAAAGATTTGCAAGACCTCTTGCACAACAAATTTTACTTTCTTGGATTTGGGAAAAATTTGTTAAGAAAAATAGTGAAGATAGGAAAAAAGCAACTCAAAAAAGAGTTTTAGTGGATGAGGCATGGATGTTATTACCTTATCCAGAAGCTGTAGACTTTTTAAATAAGATGGCAAGACGTGCTAGAAAAAGAAATGTTTCACTAGCTATTATTTCTCAAAGATTCCAAGATTTTTATGAGAAACCAGAAGCACAAGCAGTTTTGACATCTTCAGATACAAAGTTATTCTTAGCACAAGATAAATCTGAAATTCAATATTTAAAAGAAGTATTTAAACTTTCAGAAGGAGAAGCAAACTTTTTAGTAACTTGCCAAAGAGGAGAAGGATTATTAAAAGTAGGAGCAGATACGGCAATACTAAAAATAACACCAACGAGAAAAGAATTTGAGTTTGTTGAAACAAACTTAAATCAATTAGCAAAGAGAAGAAATAACTAAAAATTTGGAGGAGAACTTTATGAAGTTTTTTACTAATAAAAGTATATGGACAAAAATAGTAATAGTGCTCATATTTGTAATTTTATTTCAGTTTGCAGTAGCAAGACCAGTGCAAGCAGAAACGGGAGATACGATTGAATTTGGAGGTAAATTATTATCACCTGTGGTATCATTATTTGTTACATTAGCAGATGCAATTATGGGAGTTATGCATAGTTCTATTATGGGAGTAGATTCATCTCTGCAAGAAGTAGAACTTTCTGCAGAATGGTATGAGTTTTTAGGAACTGTATTTAAAGTTGTTTTAGCAGAAGCAATTTTAGCTATAGGAATATGTGTTCCTGGATTAGGGGCTTTAATTGTAGGTGTTGCTGCAGCATTAGCAACAATGTTTACAGGAGTGGGAGACGTGGTTTTTGATGCAACTATGGATACACTAGGAATAAAGGGAGTGAATGCTGTAAATGTTAGTTCATATACGGTTGACAACTTACCCGAAACACTATATTTACCAGCATACAGTTTGAGTCCAGAAGAAATTTTCAAAGGAGATATATTATTATTTAATGTTGATTTCTTTTCAGACCCAATAGAGATAAAAGAAGAGTGGGGACCAGTATTAGATGAAGATGGAAACCCAAAAATAGGAAATGATGGTAGCGAATTACAAGAAATAAAAAGTTATTATTATGAAGACGAGCAGGGAAATAAAATAACAACTTCACCTCAAAATATGGCTCAAAAATTAAGAGGAACAATTTCTAGTTGGTATGTTGGAATAAGAAATATTGCTTTAGTAATGATGATGATAGTTTTACTTTATATAGGTATAAGGATGCTTTTATCAACACTTGCTAGCGATAAGGCAAAATACAGGCAAATGATGTATGATTGGTTAGTTGGAATAGTAATATTATTCTTAATGCATTATATTATGGCTTTTTCTGTAACATTAGTTGGAAAATTAACAAAAGTAGTATCAACTAGTGTTGATGAAAATGGATATGCAGTAATTATCCCGGATGATACAAATAATAAATTAACAGATTATATAAAAAGTACAGGGAATGAAGAATTAAAACAGTCTATAGTAAATGAAAAACTAGAAACTGATGAAAATGGTGATTTTGTATTTTATCCAACAAACTTATTAGGAAAAATGAGATTAGAGTTACAGTTAGCTAATTGGGGAACAGAATATATAGGATATGCAATTTGTTTTGTTGTTTTAGTATTATTTACATTGTTCTTTGCTTTTACATATATCAGAAGGGTATTGTATATGGCTTTCTTAACACTAATGGCACCACTTGTTGCAGTTACATACCCAATAGATAAAATTGCGGATGGATCAGCTCAAGGATTTAATAAATGGTTCAAAGAATATATATTTAACTTATTAATACAACCAATGCATTTATTGCTATATTATATATTGATAACATCAGCATTCAATTTAGCTTCAGAGAATTTGCTATATTCTATAGTAGCAATAGGATTTATGTTACCAGCTGAAAAATTATTAAGAAGTTTCTTTGGATTTGACAAAGCAAATACACCAGGATTTTTTGCAGGTGCAGCAGGTGGAGCTTTAGCTATGCAAGCAATTAACAAGATTGGAGCACTTGGAAAAGGAAAGAAATCTTCTTCTGGTAGTTCAAGTTCAGGAAGTGGAAGTTCAAGTGAAGACAACACTACACCTAGAATGCAAGGAGATGTTGATGCAACAGCTTTAATGAGCGGAGAAGATAACCCATCTGATAATTCTGCAGAAGAAGCTGCAAGAAGACAAGACAAAGAAGCTTTAGAAGAAAAAATTGCAGATGGGCAATTAGGAGAAAATGAATTAACAAACAAGCAAAAAGAATTATTGGGATTGGTAAAAGAAAACGAAAAACACGAAGAAGATAATAATTATAATGCACCTGAATTTAATAATGAAATAGGAAATACATCAATAGGAACAGGAAGAAAAGCTAGAGCAAAAAGAAAAGCATTAAGTGTTGCAAAAGGAATGGCATCTAGTGCAAAATACAAAATAGTAAAAGATGCTAAAACACCTAAAGAAATGGCAAAAACTATTGGAAAAGGGGTTTCAAAAGGATACATAAGAATGGCAGGAGCAGGAGCTTTAGCTACAATGGGGGTAGCAGCAGGTGTGGCTACTGGAGATGTTAGCAATGCATTTAGTTATGGTACTGCAGCCGGAGCTGTTGGTTTAGGTTTGACAAAAAACATGTTAAATACATCTTCTAGCGAACAATATAGAGCTGCAAGAGATAATGTTAGAAATTCACCAGAATTTGAAGACTTAAACAGAAAAGAATATATGGATAGCTTTAAGAAAAACAATAAAAGAGCTTTATCAAATAACTTTAGCAAAGAAGAAGTTACGGAAATGTTAAAAGATGGAGGTGCTGTAGAAAAATACTTACAAAATGGAGTTAATGACATTGACGATATTATAACAGCACAAAAAATGGTAAATAGCAAAGAAGTAAAAGATATAGACAATGCTATTGCAGTGGCTAAATATTCAAAGAGAGTAGGAAAGGATTATAATACAGATAAAAAAGCAAAATGGAAAGAAACATTTGCAGAGGAATTCCAAGAAAAATCTGGATTAAATAAAACAAATGCAAACAAAGCAGCTAATAGCACAATGAAGAAAATAGAAAAATTCAACAAAACCAAAAAAGATATATATAAATAATAGAAAGAGGTAATAATTATGCAAGGACTAATAAGTTTCTATAACAAAAACAGAAAAGGAATATGGTTAACGGCAATAATTATTGCCTTTTTACTTATTATTTTGTTTTTAATAAACTTATATTTTAAAAATACAGACAAAGAAAATGAAGTGATTAATTTAAATCAAAATAAAATAGAAACTAATAATGATAAAGTTGTTATTGATTCAAATGTATCAGCGATAACAGGAGATAATATATCAAGTGAAGTTTTACAAAGTCATGTAGATGTTATAACTAATTTTATAGAAAACTGTAACCAAGGAAATATAGAAGAAGCATATAATATGTTAACAGATGAATGTAAAGAAGAAATGTTTTCTACAGTAACAGATTTTAAAACGTATTATTATGCTAATATATTTGGAGGTGAAAGAGTTTCATTTGATATACAAAATTGGGTAAATAACACATATAAGGTTGATATTATACCAGATATGTTATCTACGGGAAAAGCAAACAATGGAATGAATAAACAAGATTATATCACACTTAAAAAAGTAAATGGAGAATACAAATTAAATATAAATAATTACATAGGAAGAACAGAAATAAAGAGAGACAAAGAAGAAGATAATGTAAAAATAACAGTAAACTACAAAGATGTGTATATGGAATATGAAACATATAATATTACAATAGAAAACAAAAGTGAAAGAGATATAAAATTGGATAGTTTAAATAGTATAGATTCAATATATTTAGAAGATAAAAATGAAATAAAGTATCCTGCATATAATCACGAAATTACAAAAGAAATGATGGAAATAAATAGTGGAAATTCAAAAACTATAGAAATAAAATTCTATAATAGGTTTTCTTCAGGAAGAAATATAACCAAATTAGTTTTTTCTGACTATTCTAATGGTAAATATGGAGAAAATGGAAAAGAACAATTTGTTATATCTATATAGAATTCAGTTATAATTTAGGAGAAAAATATGAAAGAAGAATTTACAAGACAGATTGTGAAAAACTTTAAAAAAGCAATTAAATTGATGTTAAAACCGTTACTTATTGTAGTAGGAATAGTTATTGCTGTCTTTATATTATTAAGTAGTTTTGTTTACTATATAACAGTAGATGATGGTACATACAAAGAAGGAGATTGGACAAGTCCTGGATTTGGTGTATCACAAAATACAAAAACAGCATCAGTAGACTTAAGTTCAGGAAATTTACAAATATCATATACGGCACAAGAATTATGGGACAAGATGGTAGAGGAAGGATCAAGAGTAGATGAATATTTAAGTGGTCCAGAAGAACTTGCTAAGTTAATGAATGCAGAAATTGTTACACAATATCCAGATACAAGATCTGATCCAGATGTTGATATCAATTGGGATGAGATATTAAATATAGACAGCAATGAATTACAAGGAATTATTAAGCTAAAAAGAAATTTAACAACAGGAACTACAGTATTATCTAATAGTGATATTGAAGATATGCAAGAAGACTATGAAATATATAAAGATGAATATGAATTGAAGAAAGAGCAAGAACAAAAAGAGAAAGAAGAACAGAATAAAGAAAATAATAAAAATGAAGATCAAGAAGAAAATAACATAAATGAAAATGTAACAGCGAATGATAATAGCGAAGAAATAGATACAACAAAAGGAATGTTAACATTTGATGAATGGATGCAAAATAAAGGATATACAAAGAATTCTTCTGGGGAGTGGACAAGACAAGGTAGTTCTATAAGAATGACTTATGTAACGCCAGAAGAGTTTAATAGCTACATTCAAGAATATAGAAATACAGGATCTGAGGAAGCAAAACAAAAAGCACTTAGTCATTATACATTAGAAAAAGCTAATAATTCAAACTACACAAATGTTACTAGACAAGATTCTTTAGATAATGTGTTATTCTTAGGTGACTCAAATACTGTAAGATTAGGATCAGGAAGTTATTTAAACGAAGACAATAAAAGTAAAATACAAAATTCTATATTTAAAGCAGAAGTTGGAGTAGAACCACAATATTGGATCGACAATATAGATTCATTACCTTCTAACAATAGTGTTAATGCAGTATGCGTATTATTGGGGGTAAATAGTCCAGATTCTAATAGTATGAAAATATTAATAGATAAACTTATTGAGAGATATCCAGATAAAAGTATATATGTACAAAAAGTATTTCCGGTAGGAGTAGCATATGGTTCAGCAGCATCTACTTTAAACTCTAAGATTAGTGCATTTAATGAAGAAGTAGAATCATATTGTAATCAAAAAGAAAACGTATTTTTTATAGATACTACAGAAGGGTATGTGACAAGTGACGGATATTTAGAAGCAAGTAAGTCTGAAAGTGATGGATTACACCTTACAGATTGTGATACTTGGCTTGAAAATATAGAGTATAAAATAACAAAACAAGAGGGGTTTGATGATGAAGCAATAAATCCTGACAATACATCTGAAGTAAATTCAAAAAATGAAGAAGAAGACGATGAAAACAAGGAAGAAAATAAACAATCAACTGCTGCAAATATAGATGTGGATCCTAATATTTCTGGAGAGGCATATACTTCAACTTTAAATCCTTTTTACCCAACTTTTTATGGGCAATGTACATGGTTTGCTTGGGGAAAATTTTATGAGATATATGGATATGATCCAGGATTTAGATCAAATGGTAAAGATAATGCTTCTGAGCTTATAGCAAAACATCCAGATAAATTTGAAGGAAGTACAACAACACCTAAAGTTGGTGCGATATATTCTTGTGGTACTAATATACCATATACACCAAGCTCAGCTGGACACGTAGGGGTAGTTGTAGCAGTAGAAGGAAATAAAATTGTAACACAAGAAGGAAACTGGGCAGGACAGCTATGGCATAGACAAGAATGGGATTTAAATGAATTTATTGAAACACATAAAAATGGATTGTTGTTTGCAAATCCAATAGATGATTTAACAGGTTCAAATATTAGTAGTACTACCTCTAAATCTCAACAATATTATATAAAAGTTGCTACATGGAAAGAGACTACTGAAAGATATGAAACAAATGATCCTGATAATCCAGGATATGATAATGGAACAATATATGAAATGACAGAAACAAAGATAAATTACTATGATATGGTTAAAAGTTATACAATGCCTTTTGATTATTTATGGGCTTTGATGGTTATAACTGAAGATAAAGATTTTGTTTTTGGATTAGCTGATTTAGTATATAACAGCAATATAGAGATAACAGTTAATGATAATTTAAGTGTCAATACAACTATTAAAGATTATACATATCGTAAGTGGGAAAGAATAGCTTCTCAAGCAATTTTAAATGATGGCACTACAATTTCTGGAGGGGATGACTTATTTATAGATCAAAGTGCAAAGTTGACAACGATAACAAAGACTAATACTGTCGAGGCAGCTTTAACTAGAGCTAATACATGGATTGTTGATTACACAAAACAATATAAATATCAAAAACCAGAAAGTACAAGTTCAACAAATGGACCAAATAGTAGGACAGATTTAAATGAGAAATTTTCAAATGATTATGATAGAACAGATAATAGTGATCCTTTAGGATTAAGGGCACAGGCAGAACAAAATGATAAAGAAGTGGTAACAGTAACAAGTCAATATAAATATGCTAATATAGATTGGTCTGAGACAATAAATACAACAATAGAAACGACTAAATATATTGGGGAAACACCTGAAATAAGAGAAAAAACAAGTAAGAAGAAAAAGAGCAAAGAAGACATTGGTGAAGATGGATTTAAATACAAAGAGAAAAATTTTGTAACATTATTATTATCTAATAAGAAAGCAAAATCAAATATTTTGAATGTTTCATCTTGGTTATTTGAAATATTAGAGAACAATGAAAATGGAAGTACAGTTGACTTTATAGAATTAACAAAATATTTGTTATATAAAACTACAGGAAGAGATTCTTGGGGAGTAACAGATTTTGATTTTAGTATATTTAGTCCAGATGGATTTAGCAATGTAAATGGAATATATGGAAACACTCCACAAGAAAAAGTTTGGTTTGGACTAATTAATGCAGGATATAGTAAAATTGCCGCTGCAGCTGTAATGGGAAATATAGAAAATGAATCTGGATTCAGAGCAGATGCTATTGAAGGAGGAACAGGAATAGGACTAGGACTTTGCCAATGGTCTTTTGGAAGAAGAACTAATTTAGAAAATTATATAGCAAGTAAAGGAACGGATAGTTCAAATGTAGATGTACAAGTAGAATTCTTATTGGGAGAATTAAATCCAAGTGGAGGAGCAGATGGTTATGCAAGCTTTCAAATGTCAGGAGTTTCATCTTCGGCATATGATGGAAATTCATATACATACAATGATTGGAAAGATGCAACAGATATAGATAGAGCTACAGTAGCCTTTATGGGTTTATTTGAAAGACCAAGCTATAATTCAAGTATTAATCATATGGAAAAAAGAAAACAGGATGCTAGAAAATATTATGAGGAATTTAAGGATAAAGATTTAAGTTCTTTTAGCAGTATACCAAGATATTATCAGGAAGATGGAAAATGGGGAAATAAAGCTCTTGGAGATACAAATATTGCAACAGGAGGATGTGGATTCACATCAGTTGCAATGGTTGTTAGTGGACTAACAGGAAAGAGTGTTACTCCAGATCAAGTTGTTGATTGGGGTGGAAATACTTACTATGTAAGAGGACAAGGTGCTTCATGGAGTCTATTTCCTGCAGCTGCTAATCATTATGGAATAAAGTGTGAAAATTTGGGTAATAACATAAATTCAGCAGTTTCAGCTCTAAAATCAGGGAAGCCTGTAATTTGTTCACAAGGACCAGGAATATTTACTACAGGAGGACATTTTATTGTATTATCAGGAGTGAATTCTAGTGGAAATATTTCAGTAAATGATCCTTCAAAAAATAATGCTGAAGGAAAAGGATTTAATTCTAGAAAGTTTAGTCAATCAGAAATAGCAGCATCTGCTAAAAATTATTGGGCTTTTTCTAAATAATAATATGGAGGATAAAAAATGAAAAAGAAACCGTTAATTATTTTAATATTAATTATTATACTTATTATTGTTGTTTTAGCAATAACTATTAGCAGTATGAATAAAAAAGAAGAAAATGAAGATCAGGCTATGCATAGTTATAATGCAGATGCTGGAGAGCAACAAAATTTATCAGATTTTAATTTGTCTATTTCAAACATTGAAAAAATAGAAAATAAAATTAGTGATACAGAAGAATTAATGTTAATGATAAAAGAATATGCATACCAAAATGGAATTATTGAAGGTGATAATTTATCTTTAAAAGAGATGGAAGAAAACGGTGAAAAAATAAAATTAAAATTTGAAATGAATGACGAAAGTAAAACGAAAATAATAGTGACAGTAAATACTGTAGAAAATACATATAGTTTTAGTAACTATAAGTAGGAGGAAATAATGAATACAGGAAATAGAAAAAAATTAATAATATTAGGGATAATAATTGTAATAGTTATAATAATTATTATTTCATTATCAATATTGTTAAACAGTGAAAAACAAAAGCTTCCAAATATTGTAGCAAATGAAACAAATACTCAACAAGAAAATATAAAAGAAGAAGAGGAAGAAGAAAAAATTGACGTTTCAAAATATTATGCAGTTACAAACTTAGTTAGACAATATTATGGAGCTTTAGATAAAGAGAAATATATATTATCTGATGGAACTAATTATGCAGAGGAAGAAGGCGTGAAAGAATCAATATATTCTTTATTAAGTACAGAATATATTGAGAAGAACAATGTAGAAATAGACAATATATATGAAAAAGTATCTGACATAAATGAAACTATAACATTTGTTCCTCTAAAAATGCAGTGCTCAGAAGGAATAGGGGTAGATAAGTTTTTAGTATATGGAAGCTTAATATATATGAATTCACAAAATCTAGAAAATATATTTATATATGTTAATATAGACTATATAAATCAAACTTTTTCGATTGAGCCAATAAATGAAAAATACAATGACATTGAAGAGATTAAATTAGATAATACAATAGATAGTATAGAAAAAAACAATTTTAATAGTTTTTCAGAGAAACAAATGACAGAAGAAGAGATTTCAAAAGAGAAGTTTAATGATTTTAAATTATTGATATTAAGAAAAAGTGAAGATTTATACAATTCTTTAAATGAAGAATACAGAAACAAAAAATTTGGAAGTTATGAAGAATATGAAAAATATATAGATAATAATTATGATAGGCTATCAACAATAAGTATAACAAAATATCAAGTAAATGAATACAATGATTACACGCAATATGTTTGCTTGGACAAAGAAAATGGATATTATATTTTTAGAGATTTTAATAATGGAGAAAGTGAAATAATATTAGACACATATACAATCGACTTACCAGAATTTTTAGAAAAATATAATAAAGCAGAAGATGAGCAAAAAGTTGGATATAACATAGAAAAATTTGTTAGTGCAATTAATGAGGAAGATTATAAATATGCATATAATGTTCTAGATGAAAGCTTTAAACAAAAAAATATGCCATCACAAGCTGATTTTGAAAAATTTGTTAAAGATAATCTATATGCAAATAATACTGTTGAACATAATGATGTTGAAAAACAAGGAAATCTATTTGTATATACAATAACATTAAAAAATGCAAATAATGAATCTGAACAAAAAGAATTAACTGTTATTATGAAACTAGAAGAAGAAACAGACTTTGTAATGTCATTTAGTATAAATTAGTATTGATAAATAAGAGAGAATGTGATATTCTCTCTTATATACTATTTAAGGGAGTATATTATGATAGAGATTAAAAATGTTACAAAATCATATAACAAAGCAGAAAAAGTAATAGATAATATGAGTGTAACAATAAATAATGGAGAGATTTTTGGATTTATTGGAAAAAATGGAGCAGGAAAAACAACTACAATAAAAATGATGACTGGAATTATAGATATAGACAAAGGAGATATTTTTATTGATGGATGTAGTATAAGTAAAAATTCAATTGAAGCTAAAGAAAAAATAGGGTTTGTACCAGATTCTCCAGATATGTTTTTAAAATTTAAAGGAATTGAATATTTAGAATTTATTATGGATATATATAAAGTTCCAATAGATAATAGAAAAAAAGAGATAGAAAGATTATCAAAAAAATTTAAAATATATAATGCTTTAAATAGTAAAATAGAAACATATTCACATGGAATGAAGCAAAAATTAATTATTGTTGGCACATTATTGCAAAATCCTAAAAATTGGATTTTAGATGAACCACTAACTCGGTTTAGATCCACTAGCTGTATATGATTTAAAAGAAGAAATGAGAAAATTAGCAAATGAAGGAAAAACAGTATTTTTTTCAACACATATCTTAGAAGTTGCTGAAAAAATATGTGATAGAATAGGAATAATAAACGATGGGAAAATTGTTGTTTTAGAAGAGAATAAAGAGAAAAACAAAGAATCTTTAGAAAAAATATTTATGGAGATAGTAGAAAATGAATATTAAAAAAATAAAAGAGTTAACCAAAATATTTGCAAAAGAGTCGTATCAAGATTTAAATATATATAATTCTAAAAATAAAAAATTAAATATAAAATCAATTTTTCTTTGGATGGTAGTTATTATTGTAATTTCAATTTTTTATTTAAGTTATCAAATAATTAATTTTTTAGTATCATCTGGAGTTCCTGAAGTATTTTTGAATTTTTATTTATTAATATTGTTTATTATATTATCATTTCAGACAATACTTAGAATTGTAAATATATTATTTTTCTCAAAAAGCATTAAGAATATATTGCCATTACCAATATCTAATATGGAAATATTAATATCTAAATTTGGTGGACTACTATTTTTATCTTATGTGACAGAATTAGTATTTGGATTAATACCATTTTTTATGTATGGAATGTTAGCTGCAAAATCTTTAATGTATTTTTTATTAATGATATTAGTGCTAGCAGTTTTTCCAATAATAATTGTTAGTGTTTTTTGTATTATAACATTATTATTAATGAAATTATTTAACTTTATAAAAAATCCTAATATTATAGAGGCAGTTGTTACAATAATTTTATTGTTTTTGATTATATTTATGGAACAGAAATCTTTAAACAACTTGTCAATTCAAAGTGAGGAAGGACAACAAAATATAACAACAGAGACATATTTGAAAACAACATCATACTTTCTTGTAATAAATCCTAGTATAGAAATACTTGCAGAAAACGGAAATGTAATAGATATAATTACAAATTTTCTAAAAATAATAGGATATAATATTGTTGCTTTTGGAATGTTTTTAATTATAGGAAAAAAATTGTATTTTAAATTACTATTAAAATGTAATAATTATGAGAAAAATAGAAAAGATAAAATTATTATTCTAAAAGATAAATATAAAAACAAAAGCGTTTTGAGAACATATTTAAAAAGAGACCTTATGAATTTATTTAAAAACGGAACTTTTTTTATACAAACAGTTTTTCCTGTAATTATTATATTAATTACAATGATATTAATAGGAACTGTAATGATTCCTATTATTGATACAACAATTCAAAATGATGAGAATATAAAAAATAGTTTAGCATCTATAACAATAAATACAGAAGTGATAGGGATTATATTATGTGTGGCACAAATTTTGTTTTCTATTTCTTCATTATCACTTACAGCTATTTCTAGAGAAGGTAGAGATGCAATATTAATTAAATATTTGCCGGTTGATTTATATAAACAATTTAAATACAAAAATATTCCTCAAGTAGTATTAAATATTTTAGTATCTATTGTTATATTAGGATTAGTATATTATTTTATACCAACTATAGGAATATTAAATATATTATTATTATTTATATTATTATTATTTATTAATTTAATAAATAGTTATTTAATGTTAATAACTGACTTAAGAAGGCCAATGTTAAATTGGGATTCAGAACAATCTGTTATAAAGAAAAATGATAATAAAGTATTTCAATATTTTCTAATGATAATAATGGTTCTTATAATATTATATTTTGCAAATATTTTTAAAAATATAAACTTAACTTTAGGAATAATAATTGAAATAATTTTATTTAGTATAATATTTATAATAATTGATAGGTTAGTAAAAAAGAATTGTAAAAAATTATTTAATAAAATAGTATAAAATAAAAAAGATTTTAATAGTTTATATTAAAATCTTTTTTCTATTTAAATAATCCTAAAATAGTATCTACAAGGATTTTAACTATTGCATTTTCATAATACATATTTTTAAAAAAGTTTTGTATAAAAGGAATTTGCCATAGTAAAAATAATATTAAAATAGTTATTAATAAAGCAAAAAAATTTTTAAAATGCTCCTTAGGAGTTTTCTTGTATTTAATTCTATAACCACGATTTTTTAAATCTTGAATATATGCATCATGATAAGCCTTTTCTCTAGCTCGTTGAAGTTCTTGCTCATAGTCAATGGAATTAATATTTTCATTATTATTATAATATAATATTTCGTCATTATCAGAATTATTAATATTTTTTCGTTCATTTTCAAAATTATTTATTTTTCTATGAAGCTCTTTATTTTCTTCTAAAATTGATGAAATGTCATCTTCAGAAATAGTGGTTTCTGATAAAGAAATATCATAATTCTTTTTCTTTTCGGGATCTGATAATGTTTCATAAGCTTCATTAATAAGTTGCATTTTTATTTCAGAATCTTTTTTAAAATTATCTTCTTGCAAATCTGGATGATATTTTTTTGCAAGAGTTTTATATGCTTTCTCAATTATTTCTGGTGAAGCATTTTTATCTACTTCTAATATTTCATAATAATTTTTTCTCATAATTTACTCCTTGTTTCTAATATAACATAAAAATTAAAAGCCTTCAAGAAAAAGGTGAATATAAAACAATAAATGAGAAAGAAACAATTTAACAATATTAATTAACAGAAGGTAAATTATTTTCATACAATATTTTAGGTGATATTATGAAAAAAGGAATTTGTTTTGCAGGTGGTGGGGTAAAAGGAGCAGCACATATAGGAGTATTAAAAGCTTTGGAAGAAGAAAATGTAGAGTTTAATTATATTGGAGGAACTTCATCTGGTAGCATTATTGCATGTCTATATGCATCTGGTTTTAAAGCAGATGAAATTTATAATATTTTCAAAAAATATTCAAAAAAAATAAAATATATAGATTTTATAAATTTATTTAAATTAGTAATAATGACAATTTTTACTGGAAGAATTACTATAGATGGATTAAATTCTGGAAAACAAATACAAAAAATAATTAAAAAAACATGTAAAGATAAAAAAATATATACAATAAAAGACATTGATAGAGAATTAGTTATTCCTAGTGTAAATCTATATGATGGGAAAGTAATATGTTTTACATCACATAATGATATAAGTAATTTGCAATTGAAAAACATACAATTCTCAAATGATGTAGAAATAGGCAAAGCAGTTCGAGCAAGTTGTAGTTATCCATTTGTATTCTCTCCATGTAAATATAAAGATTTAAAATTAATAGATGGAGGAATAAGAGAAAATGTACCATGGAAAGAATTAAAGGAGATTGGAGCAGAAAAAATATTAAATATAGTTTTTCAAACGGAAGAAGAAAAAAATTGTAATGAAAATATTATTGATATTGCTGGTAAGTCAATTAATTTATTATGTAGAGAATTATCTGATTATGAAATGCAAGGTGCGGATTGTACATTAACTATTAAAACTGATAAGATAGGATTATTAGATACTAAAAAAATAGATGAATTATATAATTTAGGCTATAATGCTGCGAAACAAAATATTAATAAAATAAAAAAATGTATGGTGAATAAAAAAGAAATAAACAATGCAATTTAGGCATTGTTTATTTTCTTCTTTATAATAATATATTATTTCTTTAAGCTTTCTTTATTATCAGAAGACTTTTCTTCATTTTCTTTTTCTAAAGCTTTTCTAGCATTTATTTTAGTTTGTAAATTATCTTTTGCAACTGTCATTAAAAGTTTAATTCTGTTTGCTTGGTTTGCTTCACTTGCACCTGGGTCATAATCTACTGGAGATATATTAGCTTCAGGATACATATTTCTAATTGTTTTTATAACTCCTTTACCAACTACGTGATTTGGTAGACAAGCGAAAGGTTGTACACATAGAATATTTGGAATATCATTTTCAATATATTCTATCATTTCAGCTGTTAAAAACCATCCTTCCCCAGTTTGGTTACCAATTGATAAAACATCTTTTACTTTTTGTTCTAAATGCCAAATATCACAAGGTGGTAAGTAATTTTTCTTAGAATTAGCTAAAGCAATTCTAACATCTTTTTCTAATATATCTATTAACTTAATTGCAGCTTTCATTATTTTTGAAGAAGTTTTATTAGTATTTAATAAGTTATTAAAAGTTATTTTATGTGTAGCCATAAATTTAACAAATCCCATAAAGTCAGGTAAAATTACTTCAGCACCTTCTTGCTCTAGTAAATTTGCAGCAAAGTTATTTCCAAATGGATGATATTTTATTAGAACTTCTCCTACTATACCAACTTTAGGCTTTTCAACAGAAGTGTCTAATTCTATTTTTTCAAAATCATTTACTATATCATAAATACTTTGTTTAAATTCTTTATTGCTTGATTTTTGTAATAATTTTTTGCATTTTTCCATCCATTCATTGTATAGTTTTTCAGTTTCACCTTTATTTTTTTCATAAGCTCTATTTTTTGTTAGCATTTTTTGTAGTAAATCACCATATACTACTGTTTTTAGTAGTCTTTCCATTAAAGGAATAGTAATTTTAAATCCAGGCATTTTTTCCATTCCAACAATATTGAAAGATATAACAGGAACATTTGCAAAGCCAGCATCTTTAAGAGCTTTACGTATAAATCCAATATAATTTGTTGCTCTACATCCTCCACCTGTTTGTGACATAATTAAAGCAGTTTTATTTAAATCATATTCTCCTGATTGTAATGCTTCAATCATTTGTCCTGTAACTAAAATTGAAGGATAGCAAGCATCATTATTTACATATTTTAATCCTGTTTCAACAGTATGAGGGGTACATTCTTTTAAAAGTTTAACTTTATATCCAGATTGTTGTACAGCAGCTTCTAATAATTCAAAATGTATAGGAGCCATTTGAGGCATTAAAATTGTATAATCTTTTTTCATTTCTTTTGTAAAGATTTTCTTCTTTATACCATAATCTCCAGAAGCTTTTTCTTCGTTTTGTTCTTTTTCACGCTTTTTCATACTTGCAAGTAAAGAACGAATACGAATTCTTACAGCACCTAAATTATTTACTTCATCTATTTTTATTAAAGTATACATTTTGTTATAACTTGATAAAATTTCTTCTACTTGGTCTGTTGTTACTGCATCAACACCACAACCAAAAGAATTTAATTGAACAAGTTCTAGACAGTCATGTTTTCCAACATAATCTGCAGCAGCATAAAGTCTAGCATGATATACCCATTGGTCAACAACTCTTATAGGTCTCTTTGCTTCAGTTTTATCTGAAATACTGTCTTCAGTTAAAACTGATAATCCTAATGAAGTAATTAAAGTATCGATACCATGATTTACTTCAGGATCTATATGGTAAGGACGACCAGCCAATACAATACCTTTTAAATTGTTTTCTTCTAGATATTGAACAGTTTCTAAACCTTTATCTCTAATGTCCTTTTTGAATTTTTGATATTCTGCTTCAGCTTTATCTACAGCTTCATTTAATTCAGCTTTTGTAAAATTATATTCTTTAAATTCATCTAATTCTAATATTTTCTTTACTAAGTTTTTCTTATCAAAAGGTAAGAAAGGATTAATGAATTTTATGCTTGGATCACGTAAACCTTCAACATTATTTTTTAATACTTCTGAATAAGATATAACTATAGGGCAGTTATAGTGGTTATCAGCTTTTTCATATTCTTTTCTTGAATATGGCATACAAGGATAAAATATAGTTTTAATACCTTGCTCTAGTAAACTTTCAATATGTCCATGAGAAAGTTTTGCTGGATAACAAACTGATTCGGAAGGCATTGATTCCATACCTTTTTCATAAGTTTTTCTTGTAGTTTTTTCAGATATTATAACTCTAAAACCTAAAGATGTAAGGAAAGTAAACCAGAATGGATAATCTTCATACATATTTAATACTCTAGGTATTCCAATAGTTCCTCTTGTTGCAAATTGTTCTTCCAAAGGTTTATAGTCAAATAATCTGTTAAATTTATATTGTACTAAATTAGGTAAAGGTTTTGATTTTAAAACAATACCTGCACCTTTTTCACACCTATTTCCAGATACATGTATTTGACCATTGCTAAATTTATTAATTGTTAATTTACAATGATTTTCACAATTATTACAACGAGTATATGTTGCTTTTATTTCTAAATTATCAATTTGTTCACTATTTAATAGTGTTGATTTGTATTCCATATCTAGATTTGACTCATATTGTTCTTTAGAAAGTAGGGCCATTCCGTATGCTCCCATAAGTCCAGCAATATCAGGTCTTACTACATTTTTTCCAACTATTAATTCAAAAGCTCTTAAAACAGCATCATTATAGAATGTACCACCTTGAACAACAATATGGTCACCAAGAGTTTCAACATCTCTAACTTTCATAACTTTCTGAATGGCATTTTTTATTACAGAATAAGATAATCCACTAGAAATATCTCCTACAGAGTATCCTTCTTTTTGTGCTTGTTTAATTTTTGAATTCATAAAAACAGTACATCTAGAACCTAAATCAACAGGTCTTTTTGCATTAATTGCTTCATTTACAAATTCAGAAATTTCTAAGTTTAAACTTTTTGCAAAAGTTTCTATAAAAGAACCACAACCAGAAGAACATGCTTCATTTAGCATTATATTATCAATTGAGCCATTTTTCATTCTTATGTATTTCATATCTTGTCCACCAATGTCTACGATGCTTGTAACATCTGGCTCAAAAGTTTTAGCTGCTGTATAGTGAGCGATTGTTTCTATTTCATTTAAATCTACATTTAATGCAGTTTGAATTAATTTTTCTCCATATCCTGTAACACCACTATATCTAATAACAGCTTTTTCTGGAAGTTCGCTGTATAGTTTTTTTAGCATTTTCATAACACTTTGTAGAGGATTTCCTTCATTACTTCCATATAAAGAGTAAAGAAGAGCACCATCTTTATCTATTAAAACTACTTTTGTTGTAGTAGAACCAGCATCTATTCCAAGATAACAATCACCTTCATAAGTTGCTAAATCTTTTTTATTTACTTTATCTTTATCATGTCTTTTCTTAAAATCTTCGTATTCATCTTTATTTCTAAATAAAGGATTTAAAGGTCTAGTTGTGTTATCATGTGAGTTTTTAAAATTTTCAATTTTCTTTTCTAATTCATTTGGAGTAATTATATCTGAATTTATAGAATCTAATGCGGCACCTTTAGCAACTAATAGATATGCTTCTTCAGGTATTATTACTTCATCTTCTTTTAAATTTAATGTTTCTATAAATCTATTTCTTAATTCAGATAAATAGCTTAAAGGACCACCTAAGAAAGCGACATTTCCTCTTATTGGTCTGCCACAAGCTAAACCACTTATTGTTTGATTAACAACAGCTTGGAAAATAGAAGCTGCTAAATCTTCTTTTGCTGCACCATCATTTATTAGTGGTTGAATATCTGTTTTTGCGAAAACACCACAACGAGAAGCTATTGGATATATTGTTTTATAATGTTTTGCAAGTTCGTTAAGACCTTCTGTATCTGTGTGTAATAAAGAGGCCATTTGGTCTAAAAATGCTCCTGTACCACCTGCACAAGTACCATTCATACGTTGTTCAATAGATTGGTCAAAATATATAATTTTAGCATCTTCACCACCAAGTTCTATAACAACATCAGTTTTTGGAATATATTTTTCCACTACCCTTTTACAAGAGACAACTTCTTGTATAAAGTTTACACCTAAAAATTTTGATGCAGACATTGCTCCTGATCCTGTTAATGCTAAAGTAAATGAATCATAAGGATATTTTAATAATAAATCCTCTAATACTTTACATACAGTATTTTTAGTATCTGAAAAATGTCTTTGATAATCTTTATATATTGTATTTAGATTTTCGTCCATAACAATTATTTTAACAGTTGTTGAACCAACATCTAATCCTACATGTAAAATTTTTTCCATGACAAAATCTCCTTTTTTGTACATAATTTCATATAATAAATCACCCTAATTGTATACGGAAAACACGGTTTTGTCAAATGGAAAAATATGGTTATTAATAGACAAAAATTTAAAAATAAATTTTATATGTAAAATAAAAAATAAATTAGTTCTAAAAAGGACAAACCAGAAATATTATTGATAATAAATAAGAAAGAAGGAGGAAGTTATGAAAAATAAAAAAATAGTAATTATTTTTTCTGTTCTATTAATAATATTAATAATTGGTGGATATTTTGTAATAAAATATCTAAAACAAAAAGGTGAAAGTGGAGAGATAACAGAGGAATACACACCTCAAGAGGAAATTTCTGAAGAACAATTAAGACAGACTATAGTTACATTATATTTTCTATCTAAAGATACCAAAGAAATAACACCTGAGGCAAGACTTGTGGATATAAAAGATATAATTACAAATCCATATGAAAATTTAATTAATTTATTAATAGAGGGACCAAAAAATGAAAAAAATCAAAAAGTAATACCAGACAATACAAAATTAAATAAAACATATATGGAAGGAGATTGTATTACATTAGATTTTTCACAAGAGATTTTAAATTATGATAAAAATGATGAAAAAGCAAAAGAAAATATGGTTAATACTATTGTAAATACATTAACAGAACTTACAGAAGTAAATAAAGTTAAAATACTAATAGATGGAAATCAAAGTGAAGAATTTCAAGAAGAGTATCAAAGAGTAACAAAATAATCTATTTCATCAAATTATATAATTTATAGTATTTAAAATAATGTTGAAAATTATTCAAAAAATGTTCAACTTCATTTAAAGAATTAATAGTATTGTTTTTATATTGTTTAAAAGATATTTTATTTTTATGAGGAGTATTATCTCCTCTTTTTAAATTATCAAGGTTATTTTCCATATCATACCTCCAAAACACATAAATTTTGCAAAAAATAGGAATATATTATATAATATTATATGTATAAAAAAATAGAATGTTAAGGAATAGAAAATGAAATTAAAAGAAAATGAAAGAATAGATGATTTAGAATTTAAAGGATTAAAAATAATTCAAAATAAAAATGGATTTTGTTTTGGTATAGATAGTGTCATATTGTCTGATTTTGCTAAAAATGTAAAACCAAATTCAAATATAATGGATTTGGGAACTGGAACAGGAATACTCCCAATACTATTATCTGCAAAAACAGAAGCTAAAAAAATCTGGGGAATAGAAATACAAGAAGATGTAGCTAATATGGCTAAAAGAAGTGTTTTGTTAAATAAATTAGAAGAGAAGATTGAAATAATTAATGAGAATATATTAAATTTAGAAAGCAAATTTGAAAAAAATAGTATTGATGTAATAGTTACAAATCCCCCATACAAGAAAAAGGGAACAGGTGTCATAAACGAAAAAGAAAGCAAATTAATAGCAAGACATGAAATTACAGCTTCATTAGAAGACTTTATAGAAATTTCTTCTAAATTATTAAAATACAAGGGAGAAATCTTTATGGTACATAGACCTGAAAGATTAGTAGATATATTATATTTAATGAGAAATAAAAAAATAGAGCCTAAAAATATAAGGTTTGTATATGCAAATAAAGAAAGTAAACCAAAGTTGATATTAGTTAGAGGAGTTAAAAACGCAAAAGAATTTTTAAAAGTAGAAAAAAACTTATATATTTATAATGAGGATGGAAATTATTCAGATGAAATTTTGAAAATATATAATAAAATATAGGAAAGAGAGAAATAAAATGGAAAAAAACATAGGAACTTTATACATAGTTGCAACACCAATAGGAAATTTAGAAGATATTACATTAAGAGCTATACGAATATTAAAAGAAGTTGATTTAATAGCAGCAGAAGATACAAGACATACTTTAAAATTATTAAATCATCTTGAAATTTCAAAACCTTTAATAAGTTATCATAGACATAATGAAGAAGAAAGAAAAGAAAATCTAATTGATAAATTAAAAGAAGGAAAAAATATAGCAATAGTTTCTGATGCTGGAACACCAGGAATTTGTGACCCAGGAGAAGTAATAATAAAAGAATGCATAGAAGAGGGAATAAATATTGTACCAATACCTGGTGCATGTGCAATGATAAATGCTCTAATTGCGTCAGGAATTTCTACTAAAGAATTTACTTTTATAGGATTTTTACCATTAAATAAAAAAACTAGAAAACAAAAATTAGAAGAAATAAAAAATTCTGATAAAACAATTATACTTTATGAAGCTCCTCATAAATTGAATACTACATTAAAGGAGTTAAGTAGTATATTAACTAATGATAGACAAGTTGTATTAGCAAGAGAAATAACTAAAATACATGAAGAATATATAAGAGGAAATATTGAAGAAATATTAAATAAAGATAATTTAAAAGGTGAAATGGTTTTAATAATAGAAGGTAATAAAAATATGGAAAAAGAAAATGATTTGAATAAATTGTCTTTAGAAGAACATTATAAATATTATGAAAATTTAAACTTCAAAAAAAAAGAAATAATTAAAAAAATTGCAAAAGATAGAAATGTATCTAAAAATGAAATATATAAAAAATTTTTAAATTAAACAAAAATAGTCCCCTAAATTTAAAAGGGGATTATTTTTTTAGTGCGACAGGCATGTCGTTTAACTAATCGGTGAAAGTCCGTAGTGG
>CAMFER010000019.1 GCA_945949485.1 uncultured Clostridium sp.
GCAGAAGTAAAAGGAAACATATCAGATTTACAAGAAGATATGGCAGAAGTAAAAGGAAACATATCAGATTTACAAGAAGATATGGCAGAAGTAAAAGAAAACATATCAGATTTACAAGAAGATATGGCAGAAGTAAAAGAGAATATATCAGATTTACAAGATGATATGGCAGAAGTAAAAGAGAACATATCAGATTTACAAGATGATATGAAAAAAGTAAAAAAAGAAACAAAATCTTTAAGAAATGATATGGACATAGTTAAGGTGGAACTAAAAAATACAAACTTCAAACTTAATACTGCAATAGAAAAAATTGATGCAACATCAGAAAAGCTACATATGACTATAAATACTAATATGGCTCAGATTTTAAAAAGTCAAGCAATATTAAATGGTTTATTATACAAAAATGATATTGAACATAAACAATTTGATAAAAGAATTAAAAGACTAGAAGATGATGACGATTGTGAATTTGCATAAAAAATTTATATTACATAGATAAGTTGATATATAGAGATGTTTATAATATTTTCGCATATTATAAACATGTTTTTTAAATGTATAGGGTTGCAAAAAAAAAATCATAATAGTATAATGAGAAAGAAAAAACAAAAGAACGGAGGAAAAGAAATAAAATAATATTTCTTGAAAAATATGGGAAAAAAAGAAAAAACAGGAACAAAAAAGAAAAAAGGATTAAAAGTATTTGGTGTAATAGTATTAATATTAATAATTATGCTTGTAGCAATAGTAGGTGGAACATGGTGGTATGTTAATAACAAGTTAAACAAAATGCAAACAATTGAAATAGATGAATCAGATTTAAGTGTTTCAAGTCAAGTAGAAGAAAACCTATCAGATTATAGAAATATTGCAATATTTGGTATAGATAGTAGGGAAGACACTTATTCTAAAGGTAATAGAAGTGATTGCATAATAATTGCAAGAATTAATAATAAAACAAAAGAGGTTAAATTAGTATCAGTATATAGAGATACTTATGTGCAAATAGAAGGTCATGGATTAGATAAAATAACACATGCATATTCATATGGATCTGCACCATTAGCAATAAAAACATTAAACTATAATTTAGATTTAAATATTAAAGAATTCGTAACAGTTAATTTTGATGCAGTAAAAGATATAGTTGATGCTGTTGGTGGAATACAAATGCAAATTACATCTGAAGAAGTATCACATATCTCAGGAATAAATAAAGCAGGAACATATAATTTGACTGGAGAGCAAGCTTTAGCTTATGCGAGAATTCGTTATGCTACAGGTGGAGACTATAAAAGAACAGAAAGAATGAGAGATGTTTTAATAGCTGTAGCAAATAAAGTAAAAACTATGAATGTTAGTCAATTAAATAAATTAGTAGATGAGTTATTACCAAAAGTATATACTAATATTACTGCTTCAGATATATTTAGTTTATTCCCAAGTATAGCAAGTTTCAATATTACAGAAAGCATAGGATGGCCATATGAAACTAAAGGAATAACACTAGATAGATGGTATGGAGTACCAGTGACATTAGAAAGCAATGTAAAACAACTTCATAATGAACTATTTGGAGAAGAAAATTATGAACCATCAGAAAATGTAAAACAAGTAAGTAATGCAATAATAGAAAAAACAGGATATAAATAAAAATAAAATAACGAATGTTGGTTATTTATCAGCATTCGTTATTCAGGATAAAGGAGAAAAAATTGAAAATACATATTCTTAGAGCAGTTTTGATTTTTTTGATATTTTGTAGTTTTGCCATAATATTTGGCTTTTCTAACCAAGATGGAGAAAAATCTGGAAGAATAAGCGGAAAGGTAACAGAAATGGTGATAAAGTTTTTTTCAGAAGAACTGCAAAATAATCAGAAATTAGAAGTAAGAATACATAAGATTGTTAGAAAAATAGCACATTTTTCAATATATTCATTAGTAGGATTTCTAATAATGGGACTTTTAAAAACTTATGAACTAAAGGAAAAAACAAGAGTTTTTATGAGCATCTTATTTGGATTTATATATGCATCAACA
This sequence comes from uncultured Clostridium sp., assembly GCA_945949485.1. Lineage (GTDB taxonomy): Bacteria > Bacillota > Clostridia > TANB77 > CAG-508 > CAG-269. Next base: position 2,049 of record CAMFER010000019.1, read on the forward strand.
GATGAGATACATCAGTTGTTTATTCCAGGAAGGGCACGGACAAATTACTGATGTTATGCTAGATACATTAGGTGTCATAACAGGTGTATGCTTTATGATATTAATAATACAAGTATATTACAAATGTATTACAAAAAAGCGGAAAATATGACAAAAAGTGTCATTAAAATTCCATTGATTTGTAAAATGCCTTATGCTATAATGAATCTGTTAGTGAAAATTCGAAAGATAATAAGGGGGATTGTCGAATGAAAACTTTAAAAAAATATAGAAATATTTTTTTAAGAATAATGGATGTAATAATAATAGCAACAGCATACTTTATAGCAGAAATGATAATTTATGATAGATTAGATATATTTTTCAGTGGAGATATAGCAGTATATTTAACAATAGCAATAGCTATAATAACATATTCAAGTATATTACATATATTTAAAACATATAAGAACATAACAAGATACGAAAACGGAAATGACTATTTAGTTTATGTACTTGCTTGTTTATTATCATATGCAATAATAATGACAATAAAAACAATATTTAATGCATATTTAGTTGAAATGAGAATAAATATGGTTGCAGCTTTAATAATTGTAACCGCATTAATAGGATATAGAGTAGTAATAAGATTAATTTTAAATACAGGACATGATGATAAAGTAAAAACAGATAATAACAGAAAAAATGTATTAATAATAGGAGCGGGAGATGCTGCAAGAACAGTTATAAGAACAATTAAAATATCAATGAAAAATACTTATCATATAGTAGGATTAATTGATGACAATATAAACAAAGTTGATTATGCGATTTCAGGAAAAAGAATTTTAGGAACAAGATATGATATACCAAAAGTATGTAATAAATATAAAATAGATATAATATTTTTCACAATTTCAAACATCTCAAGTAAAGATAGAAAAGAAATATTAGAAATATGTCAAGAGACACAAACTAAAGTAAGAATATTACCAGGTACAGCAGATTTAATTGAAAACAAAAATTTAATGAGCAATTTTAGAGATATAGAAATCGAAGATTTATTAGGAAGAGATCCTATAAAATTAGATAACAAAAAAATAGGTGAATTAATAGAGAAAAAAGTAGTATTAATAACAGGTGGAGGCGGATCAATTGGGTCAGAGATATGTAGACAAGTTATGAAATATGATCCAGAAAACCTAGTAATAGTTGATATATATGAAAATAATTTATATGATATTGAACAAGAATTAAAAATGAATTATCCAGACAAGAATATAACAGCAATTGTTGCAAGTGTGAGAGATAAAAAGAGATTAAATGAAATATTTGAAGAATATAAACCATATTTAGTATTCCATGCAGCAGCGCATAAACATGTGCCTTTAATGGAGACAAGCCCATTAGAAGCAATAAAAAATAATGTATTTGGTACATATAATGTTGTTAACTGTGCTGATGAATACAATGTAAAAAGATTTATATTAATATCAACTGATAAAGCAGTAAACCCAACTAATATTATGGGAGCTACAAAAAGACTTTGTGAAATGATTGTACAAGCTAAGAATAAAGTAAGTAAAACAGAATATGCAGCTGTTAGATTTGGAAATGTTTTAGGAAGCAATGGTTCAGTTGTTCCATTATTCAAAAAACAAATTGCAAGTGGAGGACCAGTTACAGTAACACATAAAGATATAACAAGATTCTTTATGACAATACCAGAAGCGGTATCACTTGTATTACAAGCAATGAGTTATGCAAAAGGTGGAGAAATATTTGTACTTGATATGGGAGAACCAGTAAAAATCTATGATATGGCAGTAAATTTAATTAAACTTTCAGGATTAGAACCAAATGTAGATGTTGAAATTAAGTTTACAGGTTTACGACCAGGAGAAAAACTTTATGAAGAGATTCTTATGGATGAAGAAGGTTTACAAGCTACAAAACATGATAAAATACATATAGCTGAACCAATGAATATTAATATGGATATGATTAAAGAAAAATTAGATAAATTGAATAATTTATTAGAAACAACAAATAATGAAGATAAGGAAATCATTAAAGAAACAATAAAAGAAATTATACCTACATTTAAAGATAAAGATGTTGTAAATAAAGAAAGAATAGAAGAAGTTTCTAAAAAAGAAGAAATAGCTATCAATGAAGAAAAATTAGTTGCAGGTGCAATAGCATAGAAAAGAGGAATGAAAATGAAAAAAAGAATATATTTAGCTTCACCACATATGTCTGATGAAGGATATGAAAAAGAATACATAAAAGAAGCTTTTGACACAAACTGGATAGCACCTTTAGGGGAAAATGTAAATAAATTTGAGGAAGAATTAGCAAATTATGTAGGAAGTAAAAATGCTGCAGCTCTATCTGCTGGAACTGCAGCTATTCACATGGCTTTTAAAGCCTTAGATGTAAAAAAAGATGATATTGTATTTTGTTCATCTTTAACATTTTCTGCAACTGCAAATCCAATTATTTATCAAAATGCTACACCAGTATTTATTGATAGTGAAAAAGAAACATGGAATATGGATCCAAAAGCTTTAGAAAAAGCATTTGAAAAATACCCAAATCCAAAAGCAGTAATAGTAGTACATTTATATGGAACACCAGCTAAAATCGAAGAAATAAAAGAAATATGTGAGAAACATAATGTACCATTAGTAGAAGATGCAGCTGAAAGTTTAGGGGCAACATATAATGAAAAGCAAACAGGTACTTTTGGAAAATATGGGATTTTCTCATTTAATGGCAATAAAATAATTACAACTAGTGGTGGTGGAATGCTTGTTTCAGATGATGAAGAAAGAATATCAAAAGTCAGATTTTGGGTAACTCAAAGTAGAGAAAAAGCCCGCCATTATGAACATAAAGAAATTGGATATAATTATAGAATGAGCAACATAGTAGCAGGAATTGGAAGAGGACAATTAAAAGTTTTAGATAAAAGGATTGAACAAAAAAGTAATATATATTATACTTACAAAGAAGGTTTTAAAGATATAAATGATATAAAAATGCAACCAGTTCCAAATAATACTAAACCAAATCATTGGTTGTCAGTTATAACTTTAGATAAAAATTCGAAAGTTAAACCATTAGACATTATGGAAGAGTTAGAGAAAGAAAATATAGAGTCAAGACCAGTATGGAAACCAATGCATATGCAACCAGTATTTAAAAAATATGATTTTATAAAAGTAGAAGACAAAGCTGTTTCAGAAGATTTATTTGAAAGAGGAGTATGTCTTCCATCAGATACTAAAATGACAAAAGAAGAACAAGAAACAGTAATTAATATAATAAAGGATTTATGGAAATAAAAAGTTAAGGGGAATTTAAATGTATGCAAAATATTTTAAAAGAATTTTAGATTTCTTATTAAGTTTGATAGCACTAATTGTGCTATCACCTATTTTAATTATAATAGCTATTTTAGTAAGAGTAAAATTAGGAAGTCCAGTAATATTTAAACAGCAAAGACCGGGAAAGAACGAAAAAATATTTACTTTGTACAAATTTAGAAGTATGACTGATAAAAGAGATGAGAATGGAAATCTTTTACCAGATTCAGAAAGACTTACTAAGTTTGGAAAAGCTCTAAGAAGTACAAGTTTAGATGAGTTACCAGAACTTTTTAATATATTAAAAGGAGATATGGCTATTGTAGGACCAAGACCGTTGCTTGTAGAATACTTGCCTTTATATAATGAAGAACAAAAACAAAGACATAATGTAAGACCAGGACTCACAGGATTAGCGCAAGTTAACGGAAGAAATACAATATCATGGGAAGAAAAATTCAATGAAGATATTAATTATGTTAAAAACATTACTTTTAAAGAAGATATTAAAATAATTTTAAAAACTATTATAAAGGTATTTAAGAGGGAAGGAATAACGCAAAAAGATAAAGCGACTATAGAAAGGTTTAATGGTAACAAGGAGAAATTTGATGAATAGAAAAGTGATTATTATAGGAGCAGGAGGACATGCTAAGGTAATTGCAGATGTAATTGAAAAATCTAAAGATGTTGTTGTAGGCTTCTTAGATGATGTTAAAGAAAAAAATGAAATAATAATAAAAGAAAAACATTATAAGGTTATTGGAAAAGTTGAAGAATGTGTGAAAATGCAAGAAGAAAACAAAGATATTCAATTTATTATAGGTATAGGAGATAATGAAACAAGAAAAAAGATTGCTAAGAAATATAATAATTTGAAATATTATACAGCAATACACCCAAGTAGCCAAATTGCGATAGATGTTGAAATGGGGCAAGGAACAGTTATAATGGCTAATGCTTGTATAAATACTTCTGCCAGAATAGGGGATCACTGTATAATAAATACAGGGGTAATAATAGAACATGATAATGAGATTTCAGATTATGTACATATTTCTCCAAACGCTACTTTATGTGGTACAGTAAAGGTAGGAGAATTAACACATGTAGGAGCAGGAACAACAATAAAAAATAATATAAGTATATGTAATAATTGTATAATAGGAACAGGAAGCGTTGTAGTAAAAAATATAAATGAACCTAATATATATATTGGAATACCTGCTAGAAAAATGATAAAAAGGAATTAACAGATAGTTAGGAGAAACATAAATGAAAAAAGTATTATTTGTAGCGACAGTGACAAGACATATAAATGCTTTTCACATACCGTATTTAAAGTGGTTTAAAGAGCAAGGATATGAAGTACATGTTGCAAGTAATGGAAATGAAAAAATAGAATATTGTGATAGACATTTTAATATACCTTTTGAAAGGTTTCCATTAAAATTAGATAATATAAAAGCTTATAAAGAATTAAAGAAAATTATTAATGATAATAATTATAAAATTGTTCATTGTCATACTCCTGTTGGAGGGGTGATAGCTAGATTAGCAGCTAGAAAAAGTAGAAAAAAATATAAAACTAAAGTTATATATACAGCACATGGATTTCATTTTTATAATGGAGCGCCATTACTTAATTGGATTATTTATTATCCTATTGAAAAGTTGTGTACAAGATGGACAGATTGTTTAATAACTATAAATGAAGAGGATTATAAATTAGCTAAAAAAAAATTTAGGATAAAAGAAATAGAACTTGTTAATGGTGTAGGAATAGATGAAAAAAAATTTAATTTCCAAATGAGTGACGAAGAAAAAGAAAAAATAAGAAAGGAATTAAATCTAAAAGGTGATGATTATATTTTAATTCAAGTTGGAGAATTGAATAAAAATAAAAATCAAATAATGACAATAGAAGCAATGAAAAAACTTGTGAAAGAAAATAAAAAAATAAAATTATTGCTAGTAGGAAAGGGAGATTTAAAAGAGTTTTATGAAAAAAAAATAGAAGAATATGATTTAAAAGATAATATTTTTCTATTAGGATTTAGAAGAGATATACCTGAACTATTAAAAATTTCAGATTGTCTTATTTCCACAAGCAAAAGAGAAGGATTGCCAGTAAATTTGATGGAAGCAACTATATGCCGTTTACCTATTATTGCTACCGAATGTAGAGGTAATAGGGACATTGCAAAAAAGATAGTAGAGATTGGCAATATAAATGAACTTTGTTCAAATATTAATAAGTGTATAAAAAATAAAGATGTATATATTTGTCAAGATGTTGATAAATATAAAATTGAAAATATAATGAAAAAAATGGGAGTAATATATAGTAATGAAAAATAAAGTAATTTGTATTTTGAAAAGTAGTAGTATAGCTTATAAAATATATTATTTTATTTTTAATATATTTTTCAAAATTTTAAGAATATTTATAAAAACTGATAACAATGTTATTTTAATAAATTCTTTTGGAGGAAAAAAGTATGATGACAGTCCAAAAGTTATATTTGATTATATGAAAACAAGAAAAAAATATGATAAATATAAAATATATTGGGCTTTTGATAATCCGGAAAAATTTGAAGTAGAAGGTGCCGAAAAGATTAAAATAAGTAGTTTTAAATATTTTATTGTTGCATTAAAGGCTAAATACTGGATAACGAATTCGGCTATAGAAAAAGGTTTAAAATTTAAAAATAAAAACACAATATATATTAATACTTGGCATGGTACACCAATAAAGAAAATGGGAAAAGATGCCCCTAATACTGCTTTTCAGTTTAAGACTTCAAAATATGATATAATGTATGCACAGAGCAAATATGATATAGATGTTTTCTCAAAAGCTTTTGAATTACCAAAGGAAATATTTGCATTAGTAGGGTTACCAAGAAATGATGAACTTTTTAATGTGAAAGATAGAGAAATACAAGAAATTAGAAATAAATTAAAAATTCCTAAAAATAAAAAAGTTATTCTATATGCACCAACTTTTAGAGAATATAATAGAGACAAAAATGGCTGTATAATTGCACCACCAATTAGTTTGAATAAATGGAAAGATGTATTAGCAGAAAATTATGTAGTACTATTTAGAGCACATTATGAAGTAAATAATGTATTGGGAATAAAGAATGATGATTTTATATATAATGTAACTGATTATACTAACCTAAATGAACTAATGAAAATATCAGACATTTTAATATCTGATTATTCTAGTATTATGTTTGATTATTCAATTCTTAAAAGACCAATATTTAGTTATGCTTATGATTATGAAGAATATAAATCTAAAAGAGGAATGTATATAGATATAAAAACAGAGTTACCAAATGGAATTTGTGAAAATGAAGATGAACTATTAGAAAAAATTATTAATTGCAATTTTGAAGAAGAAAAAATAAAAACAGAGAAGTTTTCAAAGAAATATATACAAAATAATGGAGAGGCTAGAAAGTATATAGATGAATTAATAGTATAAAGTAAAAAAAGTTATGAGGAGAGTTATGAGATATTTAAAAAGGTATGTAGTTAACTTTGCTTCTATATTTCCTCAACCGTTGAGAAAGATATTATACAAATTAAGCGGATTTAAAGCCAACAATTCGGAAATTAGAAAAAATGTATTTATGGATGTTCCCGATAATGTGAAAATCGGGGAAAATTGTTTTATTAATAGAGAAGTAAAATTTAATGTTGGTTTTTCAAAAAAGGATAAAATAGAATTATCTGACAATGTTTATGTTGGGTGTAATGTTATGTTTTCTTGTGTTTCGCACGAGATAGGAAATTCAGAAAAAAGAGCAGGAAGAAACATTTATAAGTCAATATTTGTAGGAAAAGGAGCATGGATTGGAGCTAATTCTACTATATTAGCAGGTGTAAATATTGGAGAAGGGGCAGTGGTAGCCGCGGGAGCAGTAGTCAATAAAGATGTTGAAAAAAATAGCATGTATGGTGGTGTTCCAGCAAAACTAATTAAATATTTAGAAGACTGAGAAAGGAAATGTGTGATGAAGAGAATACTAACTTATGGAACTTTTGATTTATTACATTATGGACATATAAGGATTTTAGAAAGAGCTAAAAAATTAGGTGATTATTTAATAGTAGCATTGTCTACAGATGAATTTAATAAGTTAAAAGGAAAAAAAGCTTATCATGATTATGAAACAAGAAAAAAAATGTTAGAAGCTTTAAGATGTGTAGATCTTGTGATTCCAGAAAATACTTGGGAGCAAAAAGTTGATGATGTGAAAAAATACTATGTGGATACTGTTGTCATGGGCTCTGATTGGGAACGAAGCGACAAGTTTGATTATTTAAAACAATACTGTCAAGTCATATATCTGGATAGGACTAAGGGAGTTTCAACAAGTAAAATAAAAAAAGATTTAAGTTTACAAGAACCAATTGATGGAGTAAATCAAATTCCAAACAATTAGAGATAAGGAGCAAAAATGATTAGGATATTACATGTTTTGGGAGGTATGAATCAAGGAGGAACAGAAAATTTCTTAATGAATCTATATAGAAATATAGATAGAGAGAAAGTTCAATTTGATTTTTTAGTTAATAGAGAAGGCATTTTTGATCAAGAAATAAAAACCTTAGGAGGAAAAGTTTTTTATATACCAGCATTACAAAATATAGGACAACTAAAATATACTAAAAATTTAGATGATTTTTTAAATAAACACAAAGAATATAAAATAATTCATTCACATCTAAATCAAGTAACAGGATTAATTTTAGAAAGAGCTAAAAAAGCAGAAATACCCGTTAGAATTGCACATAGCCATAATTCGAAGTCGAACAAAAATATTATTATAAAAGTTTATAAGAAATATTTGCAAAGTAAAATATTGAAAAATGCAACGAATTTGTGGGCGTGTTCAAATTTGGCGGCAAAGTGGTTATATGGAAAGAATGAATTACCGAGGGTGGAAATTATTCCTAATGCTATAGATGCGGAAAAGTTTGTATATACAGAAAGCACAAGAAGAAGAGTAAGAGATGAATTTAATATTGATGATGATGTATTTGTAATAGGAAATGTTGCTAGAATGTCATATCAAAAAAATCATATCTTTCTAATAAATGTTTTTTATGAATTGAAAAAGTTAGATAATAGCGCGAAAATGATTTTGGTAGGTACAGGTCCAGAAAAGGAAAAGATAAATTCTGCTATTAAGCATTTCAATTTAGAAAAGGATGTTATTTTATTAGAGAATAGACAAGATGTTAATGAAATTTTACAGGCGATGGATTATTTTGTTTTTCCATCAAGATTCGAGGGACTAGGAATTGTATTGATAGAATCTCAAGCAGCAGGTCTCAGATGTATTACTAGTAAAGATGTTGTTCCTTCAGAGGTTGCAATTACTGATTTAGTTGAGTTTTATCAATTAAATAGATCACCTAAAGAATGGGCTGAAAAGATATATTTAAATAAAAAATACAATAGAAAAAATCAATTACTAAAAATAAGAGAAGCTAATTACGACATAAAAGACTTGGTAGAGGATATACAAAAAAAATATATTAATTATTATGAAAAAACAAAGGAGAAAAAATGTTAAAAAAACTATTTACTATTTTATTGATAATTTTTCCAATTTTATATATGTATCAAACTCCAATTTTGACTTTAACTGTTTCAGATGTATTATTAATAACAATTATACCATTTTTACTTATTGATATGGCAAGAAGAAAAATTAAAATTTCTATTTATAAACCTTTAGGAATAATTGTACTTTATATAATTATGCAAACATTAATTATTATACTGTTATCAAATGATAGTAGTACTAATCCAATAATTTTTTCAATACTTAGATTGCTTTTATATTATAGTGTGTTAATGCTATTTGGTAGAACTTATTTTGATATAGATTTAGGCATAAAATTTTACAGAAAAGTGGCTATATTTGTTTGCTGTTTTTTATTTTTGCAAATAATTTTTGAACAATTTTTTAATGTTTACATACCAGGAACTATACCAGGATTACCAATATCTGAAGCAATGACAGAATACAATGCTCAAAAAACTGCTGGAAATTCTGCAAGATTAAGAAGTTTATTTGCTGAACCTGCTCATTTTGCAACATATGTTTCATTAATCTTTGCAATTGATTTATTAAATGAAAATAAAATCAATAAAAGAATATTAATATATACATTAGGTTTATTGTTATCAGGTTCTAGCACAGGGATTTTTATGGTTGCGATTATATATACAGTATATTTTTTTAAAAACATAAAAAGTTTTTCTAAGAGAACATTAATTAATATTTCAGTAATAATAGCTTTAATAGCAATAATATTACCTTTATATATTCAGACAGATCCTTTTGAAATATTTTATGAAAGAACTTTTTTAAATGAAAATAGTTCAATAGATGGTAGATTTGGAAATTATGGCTTGGTTTTAAAAGAAACAAATACTGCGAATATGCTATTTGGAAGAGGAACATTTGCCGAAATAGATGATTATATTCCGGCTTTACCAAGAATTTATTATTATTATGGACTAATTGGAATAATATACTTTGGAATAAGAACTATTAATAACTTTATTAAACTAAAAGGTACACAATTTGCAAGTTGGTTAGTTTTAGTTATTTTGATATTTCCAACGGAATTTATATTTGGATATTTAATTATGGTATATATGCCTTTCATTATGAATGGTGAAGAAGAAAAAGTCTTAAAGAACTAAGTAAATACTAAATTACATATATATAATTTATATAAAAAGATGGAGGAGTTTATGAACGTAGCATTTTCTAGTGATAATAATTATGTGAAACAATTAGAAATAAGTATGATTTCATTATTTGAAAATAATAAAGATATGAATATAAGTGTATATATTATTGATAATGGAATAAATAATGAAAATAAAGAAAGACTAAATAATATTGTTAATAACTATAATAATACAATAAAATATTATAGTTTTGATAAATTGACTGAAGGATTAAAAACAGATAATAGTTTTCCTGTAAGTTCTTTTGGGAGAATTTTTTTACCTAGAATAAAAGAAATAGATAAAATAATTTATTTTGATTGTGATTCAATAATAGCAGATTCTATAAATTCTTTATACAATATAGATATATCCGATTACTATCTGGCAGGAGTTCAAGATACAGTTTATAATTTTTATAAAGAATTAATCGGATTAAATAAAGAGTATAGATATGTTAATGCTCGGAATGATGCTTTTAAATTTAAAAAAAATGAGAGAAGATAATATAACAGATAAATGTTTGGAATTTATAAAACAATATAAAGGAAGTGTACCTCATCATGATCAAGGAACAATTAATGCAATATGTAATCAGAGGATTTTAGTTATACATCCAAAATATAATGTACAATCACCAATGTACACATATACTGCTGACAAGATTAAAAAGATGCATAAGATTGAACAATATTATAGTCAAGAAGAAATAGATGAAGCTATTAGCAAACCAGTATTTATTCATTACACTGACGGTTTTTTTGGCAGACCATGGAATAGGGATTGTACGCATCCTAAAAAAGAATTATATCTAAAATATATGGAGCAAAGTTATTGGAATGGTAAGATTGATGATGCAAAATTAAATAAAAATGTAGTTTTAATGAGAAAACTATATAACTATTTGCCTTTTAAATTTTATTGTGTTTTAACGAGAATTATTTCTAAAAGAAAAGAAAAAAGAATAAAGAATAAATATGAAAATATAAGGAGGAAATAAATTGAATATAGTTTATTCAACAGATGAAAATTACGCCAAGTTTTGTTTAGCTTCACTAGAATCCCTTATGGAGACAAATAAAAAGGATGTAAAAGTATATATCATAGAAAATGACTTAAAAAAAGAAACAAAACAAAAAATGGAAAAAATAGTTGAAAAAAATGGTGAGTTGAAATTTATAGATTGCAAAAAAATTTATGAAAATTTACTACACGACAATAATTTTCCATTTGCTGGATATGCAAGGCTATTTATACAAGATGAAATTAAAGAGGATAAAGTAATTTATTTAGATTGTGATTTGATAGTGGAAAATGACTTGGAAGAATTATATAACATAGAATTAGGAGATAACTTAGTGGGGGCAGTACAAGATCCATGCGGTTCGGAAAGCATAAAATTGCCAATAGGTATGGATAAGAATGATAGATACATTAATTCAGGAGTATTATTAATTAATTTAAAAAAATGGAGAGAAATTAATTTTAAAGAAATGGTTATACAATTTATAAAAGAACATAAAGGAAATGTAGCTCATAGAGATCAAGGGATTATCAATGGAATATGTAAAGGAAATATTCTATATTTAAATCCGAAATTTAACTTAATGCCTGAGATGATAATGATGAAATCAGAGCATTTGAAAAAAATTTATAAAATGAAGGAATTTTATTCATGTGAAGAATTAGAAAAAGCAAAAGAAAACCCTACTATTGTTCATTTTATAAGGAAAGTATACAATAGACCGTGGTATATAGAAAATCCTCATCCTTTTCAAAAGCACTTTTTAAGATATTATGAAAAAATTGGGGGAAATCTAGAAAGTTTACCATTACCCAAAAAAGTAAGGGCAAGAATATTTGTATATAAACATTTTCCTTTTCAAATTTACTTTATTTTAGAAAGAATTTTAGAGTATAAAAGAAAGAAAGCAACATTAAAAGAATACAAATAAAAAATATATGAGAAGAAGAATAGAGGAGAAAAAATGCAGCGTACAAGTAGTTCAATTAAAAATTTAATATTTGCATTTATCGGACAAGCAGCTGGAATAGTAATGAATTTTATAGCTAGAGTAGTTTTTTTGCGAATATTAACAGCAGAATATTTAGGTTTGAATGGATTGTTTACAAACATACTCTCTATGCTATCCTTGATGGAGTTAGGTGTAGGAACGGCAATGACATTTAGTTTGTATAAACCATTAGCAACATCTGACAAAGAAAAAATAAAATCATTAATGAATTTATATAGAAAATCATACATAATAATTGGAATATTAGTTTTAGTGATAGGTATAGGAATAACACCCCTATTACCATATTTTATAGATGAAGTTCCTAAAATTAACGAAAATATAAATCTAATATATATATTGTTTGTAATAAATACAGCAATATCATATTTTTATTCATATAAAAGATCATTAATAAGCTCAGATCAAAAAAGATATATTGCTACAGCATATAGATATATTTTTTATTGCTTGTTAAATATTATGCAAATTATTATTTTGTTATTAACCAAAAACTATATTTGGTATTTAATAACTCAAATTATATTTACTTTTGCAGAAAATGTAGCTATATCTAAAAAAGCGGACAAATTATATCCATATTTAAAAGAAAAAAATATAAATAAATTGGAAAAAGAAGATACTGAAAAGATAAAAAAGAATGTTGTTGCAATGATAGGACATAAAATAGGAGGTATAATTGTCGGAGGCACTGATAACATAATATTATCTAAATTTGTTGGACTAGTAGAGGTAGGAATATATTCTAATTACTATTTAATAATAAATGCACTAAATGTTATTATTGGTCAAGTTTTTACTGCTATTACGGCAAGTGTTGGAAATTTAGTGGCTACAACTAATAAACAAAAAGTTTATGATATATTTAAAAAAGTATTTTTTTTGGATTTTTGGTTATATGCATTTTCATCAATATGTTTACTAGTGTTATTTAACAGATTTATAACTATTTGGATAGGAAATGAATATTTATTCTCAATGGATATAGTTCTAATTCTTGTTATAAATTTTTATATAACTGGAATGAGAAAGGCAGTTTTAACTTTTAGAGATGCTACTGGATTGTATTGGGCAGATAGATATAAACCATTTGCAGAGTCAATAATAAACATAATAGCTTCGATTATATTAGTAAAAATGCTTGGTACGATTGGAGTTTTTATTGGAACTTTTATAAGCACGATTACAACTTGTTTCTGGGTAGAACCATATATTTTATACAAATATGAATTCGGATTGAGTATAATACCTTTTTTAAAGAAATATATATTATACACGATTTTAATGATTATAGCTGGAATTATTACAGTTGCTCTTTGTAATCTGATAAAAATTACAGGAATAATAGGATTTATTATCAATGCATGTATTTGCATTATAGTTATAAATACGATTTTTCTTATATTTTTGCACAGAACAGAAGAATTCAAATATTTTAAAAATTTAATTTTAGATTTTATTAAAAACAGATTAAAAAAATATAATAAGTGTATGCGAGATATGGATTAAAAAAATTGTAATTAAGTAAAAGATACAATAGTTATAAATAAAAAAGAAAATAAAAAAACTATTCTCAAATGAGAAAACAAATTAGAAAAATATACTATAGTGATTTTAAATTTTTATCACAGATATCTTGAAAAAAAAACAACTTATATGTATACTATAAAAGTAAATACAAAAGAATAAAGGGAGGAATTATGGAAGAATTAGATTTAAAAGATTTATTTAACATTTTTTGGAGCAGAAAAGTGCAAATTATATTGATAGTATTGATATTTGCCATATTAGGAGTAATATACACAAATATATTTGTAAATCCAGTATATACTTCTTCAACAACATTAGTATTAGCTTCATCAGTAGATAATACTAATGAAAATACAACATCTGGTGGATCAATTACTACAACTGATATAACATTAAACTCTAAATTAGTTTCAACATATAGTGAATTAGTAAAGAGTAAAAATGTATTAAGACAAGTTATATCAAATTTAGGGATAAATGTATCAGAGGATAGTTTAAGAAATAATGTTAGTGTTACTTCTGTTAAAGATACAGAGTTGATAGAAATAACAGTAACAAATGAAAATGCAGATTATGCTGCAAGAATTGCAAACGAAATAGCTAATGTATTTACTGAAAAGGTAGCAGAGATATATAATATAAATAATGTACAAGTTGTTGATAAAGCTGAAATATCACAAACTCCATCAAATATAAATCATAAAAAAGATGTAGTTATATTTGCTTTCATAGGAGTAGTTGTAGCAGTTATATATGCATTAATATCAAACATGCTTGATACAACAGTTAAGACAGCAGATGAAATAGAAAAATCTTTCAAAGTGCCAGTATTAGCTTCAATACCTATATACAATACTGAAATACAAAAGAGAAAAAAAGGAGGTAAAAGATAATGAAAAAAGAATTAATTACACATCAAGATCCAAAATCTCCAATTTCAGAAATATTTAGAACACTTAGAACTAATATACAATTTATGAATACAAAAGGAAAGTTAAAGACTTTACTTGTTGCATCAACTCTTCCAGGTGAAGGTAAAAGTTGGGTAAGTGCTAATTTAGCTGTAACATTTGCACAAGCTGGTAAAAAAGTTGTATTAGTAGATGCAGATATGAGAAAAGGTAGACAGTATACAGTGTTTGGAGTTTCACCAGTTCCTGGATTATCAAATTATTTATCAGGAATAGGACCAAATAATGAAGAGTTATCTTCAGATTTATCATTATATTTGCAACCAACTAATATAGGCAATCTTTATTTGATGCCAGCGGGAAATGTACCACCAAACCCTTCTGAATTATTAGTTTCAGAAAATATGGTATATTTATTAGAACAATTAAAACAAATTACTGATATAGTAATAATAGATGGAACACCAAATGAACTTGTAACAGACTCGCTAATTCTAGCAAGATTAGCAGATTCTACAATAATTGTTACAGCAAGTGGATATACAAAGAAAGATAGTCTTCAAAGAATAATAACTAATATAAAAAATGTTGGTGGAAAAATTGCAGGTGTAGTTTTAAATAAAGTTCCTACATCAAGTAAAAAATATGAAGAATCATATTATTATGGATCTACAAGTTTAAGAAATGTAGAACCACGACATACTACTAGAACAAGAAATAATAATGAACGAACTAACAGGGAAAATACACCTAATACGAGAAAAAATTCTGAAGTAAGAGAACCAAAAACTGTTAACAGACAAAGTGAAATTAATAAAAAGAAATCAAAAAGAAAACAATATACTTCAAAAGCTGATAATGTAATGACAAGAAGAGTTCATGATAGTATGCAGAGTAAAACTAAAAAGACAGAAAGTAATAGTAATACATTAAACAATTCAAATTTGAATTTTAAAAGCAAAGAAGAAGTATCAATGGACAAAACAAATGATATTTTAAAACAAATAAATGAATATTTAGATAATGAGAAAAAGAATTTAAAATAGATATATAATAGAAAGAGGAATTAAGATGAAAAAAGAAGCATTTTATGATATGTCTTATGGGTTATATATAATTACAAGTAAATATGAAGAACAATTTGCTGGGTGTATTGTAAATACAGTAACACAAGCTACAGCGGAAGAAAAACCAAAATTAATTGTTATTGTCAATAAGGAAAATACTACAAATCAAATAATGAAGAAATCAAAAAAAGTTAATATATCTGTATTATCACAAAATGCTGATATGCTTCTTATAGGTAGGTTTGGCTTTAGAAATAGTAAAGAATATGATAAGTTAAAAGATACAAAACATATACTTGGAAAAAATAATATACCAGTTATAACCGAAAGTGTTGTTTCATATGTAGAAACAAATATAATAGAAGAAATAGATTGTGGAACACATACAGTATTTGTTTTAGAAGCAACAGAAGCAGATACTTTATCTGAAGAAAAGCCTCTAACATACCAATATTACCATGAAGTAATTAAAGGGAAGACGCCACCTAAGGCATCTTCATTTAGTGGATAAAATAGAAAATGAAGGATTATAACTAAATATAAGTTAAATCCTTCATTTTTTTAAAGCAAAAACTTGAAAAATTTAAAACTTAAATGTATACTTATACTGTTAAAAAAATATAATACATAATACATAATATAGAAAATAAAAGGAGCAAAAGAAAAATGATAGACTTACATTCACACATATTACCAAATATAGATGATGGATCAAGAAGTATTGAAGAAACATTTAATCTAATAAAAGAAGCAAAAGAAGTTGGATTTGAAGGGGTTGTTTTAACATCTCATTATATGGAAAATTACTATGAAACAGATATGCCAGAAAGAGAAGTATGGGTAAAAGCAATAAAAGAAAATTTAAAGGCTAAAAATATAGATATTGATCTATATTTGGGAAATGAAATATATTTATCAGAAAATATAATTGAATTACTAGAAAAAAGAAAAGCTACAACTCTAAATAATACAAGTTATGTTCTTTTTGAATTACCATTAAATATAGAGCCAATGAATTTATATGACATAGTTTATGAAATGATGCAATATAAATTAGTACCTATACTTGCACATCCTGAAAGATATAGCTTTGTTCAAAAAGAGCCAGAATTAGTATATGATTTAATTCAAAAAGGAGTATTAATGCAAGCTAATTATGGTAGCATTATTGGACAATATGGAGAAAAAGCTAAAATAATTGTTAAAAAGCTTTTTGAAAGCAATATGATACATTTTTTAGGTAGTGATGTTCATAGACAAGATACAATATATCCTAAAATTCCTAAAATACTTGATGAGATATCAGAAATTATAGGAGAAGAAAAATTAAATGAATTAACTACTAAAAATCCAAAATTAGTATTAAACAACAAAAGAATAGATATAGATGAGCCAATACCAATTGAGCTTAGCCTAAAAGAGAAGTTTTTTATTCATTTTAAAAAATAGAAAGGAAGAGATATTATGAGAAAATATTTTGGAACAGATGGTATTAGAAGAATTGCAAATACAGAATTAACACCAGAGCTAGTGTATAAAGTTGCAAAAGCAGGTGCATATGTTTTATCAAAACATGCAGATCATACACCAACAATTTTAATAGGAAGAGATACACGTATATCAGGAACTTTAATCGAAAGTGCTATGACAGCTGGTTTTTTAAGTTATGGAGCAAATGTTAAATTATTGGGAGTTATACCAACACCGGGAGTTGCATATTTAACTAGAAAATTAAATGCAGATGCAAGTGTTGTTATCTCAGCATCACATAATACATTTGAGTTTAATGGTATAAAATTCTTTAGTAATAAAGGAATGAAAATTCCTGATACTTTAGAAGAAGAAATTGAAGAAGTAATGGAATCAGGTAAATTACAAGAATTAACAGCTGTAAATGATAAAATAGGTACATCTGAATATGCATTAGATTTAATAGATGAATATGTATATTTCTTTAGAAAGAACTTTGATGATGAATTTGAAAAATATTTAAAAGATGACTTTGTTGTTGCAATAGATACAGCAAATGGAGCAACATCTGTAGTTGCAGAAAAAGTATTTAAAGCACTAGGAATAAATTACAGAATAATAAATAATAATCCAGATGGAGTAAATATAAATCATAATTGTGGTTCAACACATTTAGATTTATTGAAAAAATATGTATTAGATAATAAATTAAGTCTAGGTGTTGCTTATGATGGTGACGGTGATAGATGTTTAGCAATAGATGAAAAAGGAAATGAAATAGATGGTGATAAATTACTTGCAATTATCTCAGCTAATTTAAGAAAAAAAGGCAAACTTGCAAAAGACACAATAGTTGCAACTGTAATGAGTAACTTAGGTTTAAATAAATATGCAAGAGATAATGGATTAGAATTATTGCAAACAAAAGTTGGAGACCGTTATGTTCTTGAAGAAATGTTAAAAGATGGATTTAACTTAGGTGGAGAACAATCAGGACACGTTATATTATTAGATTATAACCCAACTGGAGACGGAATACTTACTTCATTAATGCTAATATTATCAATTTTAGAAGAGGGTAAAAAAGCTTCTGAATTATCAAGTATAGTAAAACTATATCCTCAAGTATTAATAAATGCTAAAGTTAATTCTGAGAAGAAATATGACTATAAAGATGATGCAGAAATAAAAGAAGCAATAGATAAACTAGAAAAAGAATTTGCTGGAAATGGAAGAGTTTTAATTAGACCATCAGGAACAGAACCATTAGTAAGGGTTATGATTGAAGGAGAAGACCAAGAATATATTACAAAAAAAGCTAGAGAAATAGCAGATTTAATCGAAAGTAAGTTAAAATAAATAATATATGTAATGAAAATGTAATATAAATGTAAAATTAAATGGTTGAAAAATAATTAAATTAATGTTAAGATTATTGCATAGACAAAAGAGAAATGGGGGAAGAGTTATGTTTTTATTTGATATATCAAATCCATTAACTTTAATTTTAATGTTAGCAGTAACAGTATTATTAATATTCTTATCACAAGAAGTAAAAAAAAGCTATATTTCAGCAATAATGCTTTTTGCATACTTAATTATATTAATAGTTCATGTAGCACAAATTGCAACATTATCAGAAGAATTTAGATATATGGTTACAACAATATCTAGATGTATAGCAATTGACTTTGTATTTGTTTTAATAACATTCTTTGCATATTTATGGACAGATGATATTGAAACAAAAGTTAAAGGCAAAAAAAGCATTGACGATAGCCTAAATTGGTTTTGGAAAAAAGTTTAATAAAAGAAAACAACTAGTATATATTAACTAGTTGTTTTTTTCTTCCTCTAAAATTATTCTATCTGATATATTGTAGTTTTTAAAATCTTCTATTCTGTTGGTTTTTATAACATAGCTAGAATTATTATCAAACAATACATGAATAGCTTTACTAAAATTTGAATTTTTAAAATTAATTTCCTCTATAATCAAACTTGCTTTACATTCTTTTAATGTTTCAAAAGTAGTTAAGAAACCAAATCCATTTCCACCTGTATCTTTGTGTGTAGTTATAGCTTCTAGACCTAGATTTATTAAAGTATCAATTTCAAAATCTATACCACTATCATAGAAACTAATTTGATAACAGTTATCAATAATATCAAAGATTACATATATTTTTCTTAAATTATTATTGCCTGAATTAATAGCAATAATTGCATCTTTAATATGATCACCTAACAATGTTTCTAATCTATTCTGTGATATATATTTTTCAATTAAATGATTAACACTACAATTTATTTTTAACTCAAAATCAATATTATTATCTAAAGATTCTTTTTGCATATATGATAAAATACTATCGACACCTTTAACATTAGTAGAAGGTAACTTCTTTGCATATTTCAATTTAGAAGCAATTTCATTAGAATATTGAGAAGATAAGTCAGTAATTAGTTTAGTTATGTCAGAGAGTTCATTACCAAACTCTGTATTATTTGTTTTATTAAACATATATGCTAACTTCTTTACTGATTCTTCAGAAGCCTTTATTCTACTACTATATTTATGATTTATTTTTGCTAGCTCACTTATTTCTTCATTTAATTTTACATTCTTTTCTTTTTCAGCTTCTAATTCTTCTTTCAACATATTTACTTCACGATTTCTCATTCTTTCTCTATAGTCTAGAGTAATACTTCGTTTTATCCAAATGTATGAGCCTAGGATGATTAGGGGAAAAGATATCATTGCTAAATTACGTTCATTTGTATTTTGATTCATGCGAAAGATTGAAAAGAAAAGTATTAAAGTTCCACCTAGTATTAATCCTACAATAGTAAAATTGTATAACTTATCCTCCTCTTTTAAAAAAGAAAAACCATTAGAAAATCTTTTAATCATAAAAAATCTTTTAACTAGAAAATATTGTATAAGCATGCATATTAAGATAATAATTGGGTTTTGTACACCAATGTCAAATAGTGGTGAAGTTAAAAAGCCTAATGATATGGAAAGAGAAATTAAATAGAAAGAAAACGACAATACAAATGCTACAAATGTCTTTAAAAGTGAACACTCAAAATTAATATGTGTTGCTGAAGCTATAAATATGCTTACAAGTATAATTAATATCAAGATTATTATGAAATTTGAAATCCAATTTATAAATATGCCATACATTATTCCCATTAACATACTAAAAATAGCACAGTAAATAATATTTTTATTAGTTATATTTAGAATATTATTAGATTTTATAAAAATATAAAAAGTTGTGTAAGTTATTAAAGTATATTTAAATACACAATTCATAAATGATAGAGGTTCCATAAAAGTTAATCCTTTCATATAGAATATTTCTATGTAAATATTCTATATAAAAAAATAAAAACAGTCAATCAAACTGTTAGTACAACAATTTAATGACTGCCTTTTGTGAGTAAATTAGAATTATCCAATCCAATTGAAGAAATAATCTAGAAACTTATTCCACCATTCTGCCATGACACTCACTCCTTTCAGCATTTAAGCTACCTTAATTATGACATCTGGAGCGAGATTTTTATGTTGGTGTGTGAATGTACTTTTCGACACAATTCGACACAAAATGATATTCGAGGTAAAATAAAAAATCACCTTTTGGTGATTTTCTACTTTTTATATTTAATTTATAACTGTTCTTTTATCTTATTATAATAAAAGAATATTAATTCCATAGCTGAAGGAACACCTGAACTTGCACTAATTTTTGCTGTATAAAATTTTTCTAAATCTTCGACAGCAGATCTTTTCCAAGCTTTATTAATTGCTGTTTGTATACCTCTACCAATACTACTAGAATACATTTTATATTTATCAGCAACATACTGTAATGGAGAAACATCATTAAAAGTTTTAGGATCCTGGTGTAACATATAATCTATTGCACAGAAAATATATTCTCTTCCTTTTAATTTATAGCTAATACCAATTTTATCAAGTTCTGAATTTATAAGTCTTGTAATTCTTTTCTGTTCTTCTTCAGGAGATTCTTCTACTACAATATTAAAACTTTCTTTGTCATGTTTTCTTGAAAACACTATTGCATTTATAACCATCTCATAAGAATAGTCAACTTGTTGCTTACAGAATATTAAATCAGCATATCCTTCATGAATATTTTGAAATATTGATGGAGATAGAATATTAGTATTTACAACTATTAAAGGAGAGAAGTTTAAAGTAGTATTTCTTAATGATTTCAAAAATTCAAAACCAGAACCAACTCCAAAATGTAATTCTAAATCAACAATAATTGCTTCAGGTCTATACTTCTTAACCAATTTTAAAGCATCATAACTAGAGTTAGTCTTAGCTACTAAACAAACATCATCTCTTTTTTCAATATATTTTTCTAATTCATTAATTGTTTTTTGATCATCTTCTAAAATTAAAATAGACATAGGTTTTACATTACTCATAATAATTACCTCAATTCTAAACAATATATATTTAATATACCATAAAAGTTAATAATCAGCAACTATCAAGAAATGTCGAAAAATGCATATTAAAAATAACAGATTAATCATTTATTAAATTATATAATTTAATAAATGGAGACCAACTATGAAAAGTCAATAGAAAAATGAAAATTTTTTAAAAAATTTTTT